>NZ_JBTREW010000024.1:0-71784 GCF_054823925.1 Bacillus sp. F9_6S_D1_P_5
ATACTTGCTCTTTCATTTTGCATTCTCCTCTCTTTTTTTCTTTTGTTACAAAACTTCTATTATACTAATACGCTTGATAGAAATACGATTAATGCCGTTAATACTACTGCTCCACTTGCTGATCCTACGAAGTCACCTTTTGTTACTTGTAATACTTGCTCTTTCATTTTATGTATCCTCCTTTTAATAAGTTATCTATATGTAATTTCTAAGAAATGTTTATTTCATAGTTTTTATGTTGGCGTTACATTAAATTTAATAACGTAACGTTTGTAACATTAATGTAACATAACTATCGTTACGTTGCAATATAATTACGTAAAATTTATTACACTTTTTTTACGTTTTTTTATAAACACCCTTAAAACCAGGTTTTAATGCACTTTCTACTAAGTCTACGTTTGTAATGTTATTGTAATATTACAGTCATATAACGAAATATACCCATACTCCCTCCTACTTTTGTTACAAATTAAAGTGCATATTGGAATGAATACGTTGGAATCTATCAAATTTTCACTAACGATTTATTCGAGATAAAATACAATCTTTCCAAGATAAGTTTATATGTTTCCTCTATATAACTATGTATAATAAAAGCAAAGAGGTGGTCATTTTGAAATTAATCGCATTAGATATGGATGGTACACTACTATCATCTAATCTTGAAATCTCCAAAGAGAACTTACAAGCTATCCAAGCTGCAAAAGAGGCTGGTCATATAGTCATGATTTGTTCTGGTCGTGCAAAAGAGGATGCTTTAAAATTATTGGAAGAATATAAACTATCTCTTCCAGTTGGAGCGAGCAATGGGGCAATTGTTTATGTGGATGGAAAAGTAATTAACTCGCGTTGTTTACAAAACGATAAAGTATACAAGCTTGCAAAATTACTAGAATCTGAAGGTTTTCCTTATAAGCTATATACGAATAAAGGAGTTTATTCTCCATATACATGGCAAGATCAAGTCATGCAAGCTTTCGAAGAGAACAAGCATGCATTAGATGTTACACTTGAGGAGCTTGAGAGAATTACAGAAAAACAAAAGAAATCAAACTTAATTACTGATTTCCAAAAAATCGAAGATGTTGTAAATAATCCAGAATTAGAAATATCTAAATTCTTCATTTTGACATTTAATGCAGCGCATCGTGCACAGCTATTAAGTATGTTACAAGAAGACACTGATATTTCGGTTACAGCATCAGCTCCTACTAATGTAGAAATTATGGATAAGCTTGGTCATAAAGGAAACGGTCTACAAGAAATGGCTGCTTATTTCAATATACCAATTGAAGATACTATTGCAATCGGGGACAACTTTAATGATGTGCCAATGTTACAAGTAGCTGGCTTATCAGTTGCGATGGGAAATGCTGAAGAAGATGTAAAAAAACTATGTGATGTTGTAACATTAACAAACAATAAACATGGTGTTGCACATGCAATCGAGCAATTTGTATTGCAACAAACTTCATCTAGTAAATAAAAGAAAAGGACTCTTTCCATTTGAAAGGGTCCTTTTCTTTTATACGTGATGGCAAGCAACAAAATGCTCCTCACCAACATTACGGAATTCTGGTACCGTTTGTTTACAAATATCTGTCGCAAACGGGCAACGTGTATGAAAACGACAACCCGAAGGTGGATTTGCTGGACTTGGAATGTCACCCTCTAGTATGATTCTCTCTCGTTTCACTGTTGGATCTGGTATTGGCACTGCCGATAACAACGCTTTTGTATACGGATGAAGTGGATTCGTAAATAACTCATCACGCGATGCTGTCTCCACAATCGTTCCTAAATACATAATCCCGATTTTCGTACATAAATGTTCAACTACACTTAAATCATGTGAAATGAATAAATAAGATAGTCCCTTTTTCTCCTGTAATTCACTAAATAAATTAATGATTTGTGCTTGAATAGATACATCTAGTGCTGCCACAGGTTCGTCAGCTACAATAAATTCTGGGTTTAATACCATAGCTCTTGCGATAACGATACGTTGACGTTGTCCACCAGAAAATTCATGGGGGTACCGGTCAATATGATATGGGGCTAAGCCACATAACTCTAATACTTCTGTCACTTTTTCACGAACATTTTCTTTCGTCGCTAGTCCGTGAGCCAACATTGGCTCGCCAAGTGCTTCTCCAATTCTCATTCTCGGATTTAATGAGCTAAATGGATCTTGAAACACAAGCTGCATATTAGGACGATGTTTTCTCAATTCCTCTTTTGATAGAGAATGAACATCGTGTCCTTTAAACTTCACTTCCCCCTCTGTTTTTTGGACAAGACGTAAAATTGTTTTTCCTATCGTCGTCTTCCCACTTCCTGATTCACCAACAAGGCCAAATACTTCGCCTTTATTAATAGTAAAACTTACTCCATCAACTGCTTTTACATGTCCAACCGTTCTACTAAATATGCCGCCTTTAATCGGAAAATATGTTTTTAAGTTTTTCACTTCTAATAATGGTTCACTCATTGTTCCGCACGCTCCTCATATAACCAGCAAGCTACTTTATGATTCTCATCATGTACATTCAGATTTGGTGCTTCTTCTTTACATATTTCCATACAATGCTCACAACGACCGCTAAAGTAGCAAAATTCATCCAAACCGACTAAATTAGGAACTTGCCCTGGAATAGAATATAGTTTATCTATTCGTTTTCCCATCACTGGTTTTGATTTCAACAAGCCTTTCGTATATGGGTGTTTCGGATTTTGGAATATCTCTAGTACTGGTGCTTCTTCAATAACTTTCCCGCCATACATAACGACAACGTAATCAGCCATTTCTGCTACAACGCCTAAATCATGTGTAATTAATAAAATGGATGTTTTAAATTCCTCTTTTACTTGTCTTAATAAGTCCAATATTTGAGCTTGAATCGTAACATCAAGAGCCGTTGTCGGTTCATCCGCAATTAATAACTTCGGATTACAACTAAGTGCAACAGCAATCATAATACGTTGTAACATACCACCACTAAGTTCATGTGGATAAGAATGAACGATTTCATCCGCACGAGCTATGCCAACTTTACGAATTAATTCGATTGCTTTCTTGTATGCTTCATTTTTGCTAAGCAGTTCATGCTCCCTTAACGTCTCTACAATTTGTTCCCCTACAGTGAAGACTGGATTTAGCGATGTCATCGGTTCTTGGAAAATCATCGCAATATCATTACCTCGTAAACTACGAAGCTCTTTCTCCTTCATTCCTAAAAGACTTTTTCCTTCATATAAAATATCTCCACCTACTACACTGCCCGATTCAGCAATAAGTCCCATAATAGATAAAGCTGTTACACTTTTCCCGCAACCCGATTCGCCTACAACACAAACCGTTTCACCTTCTCGAACTGTAAAACTAACATGATTCACAGCCTTTACTATTCCTTCTTCTGTCTGAAAGTGTGTTTGTAAGTCTTTCAGCTCTACTACCGCTTTACTCATATTCCCTCACCTACCGTCTCATCTTTGGGTCTAACGCATCACGAAGTGCATCACCAAGTAAGTTAATTGATACAACTGTTATAAAGATTGCGAAACCAGGCGGAATCCATAACCACGGACGCTTTTGGAAATCAATTAATGAGTTCGCTGCGCTAATCATATTCCCCCATGATGGTGTAGGTGGGACGACGCCGAGACCTAAGTAGCTTAGTGCGGACTCACTTAAAATAGATCCAGCCACGCCCAAAGTTGCTACAACAATAAGCAACGGAAAGACGTTGGGAATTAAATGATGAATGATTTTCCGAGAATCTTTTAATCCTAATACATCTGCTGCTTGCATAAAGGCTTGCTCCCGCAATGTTAAAATTTGTCCTCTCACAAGGCGGGCAAGTCCTGGCCATCCTACTAAACTTAAAATAATCATTACAACATATAAACGGTACTCCGATGGTAATTTCCATTCTGATAAAATTGCTCCCATTATAATAAGTAGCGGTAATCCCGGAATGGACATTAACACATCCGCAACACGCATAATTAAATGATCCACAAGCCCTCGATAAAAACCAGCAATTGCTCCTAATAAAGCTCCTAGTATAACGGATAGTAGCATTGACGCTAAACCAATTGTTAATGAAATACGCCCTGCTTGCATAAGTCTAGTTAAAATATCCCGTCCCAACTGGTCTGTTCCAAGCCAATGTGATAGGTTGGGCGGTTTATTAATTTGTGTTACTTGTACTTTCCCATCAGCATACGGTGAAAAGATTGGACCGATAAAACTAAATAAAAACATAAATATTAAAACGTATAAGCCACACAGTGCCATCTTATTTTTCTTAATTTTTTTATACGCTTGGCGCCATGGTGATGATTCGTTTCTCTTTTTTCGTTCTTTCTTTTTCTCTATTATTGGTGTAATAGTCTCCATATCTTTCCCCCTTACTTCAATCGAATTCTTGGATCAACAAACGCATATACAATATCAGCTAAGAAATTAGCCATAATTGTTAAACAAGAAAGGAACATCGTAAAGGCCATTAATACCGTATAATCACGGAAGTTTAATGCCTCTAATTGAATACTCCCAATCCCTGGCCAGTTAAAAATCTGTTCAATAATAATAGCCCCTGAAAATAAACCCGGTAATTCAAAAGCGAGTAATGTAATTGCTGGCAAAATTGCATTTTTCAATGCATGTTTATAAATAACGGTTCTTTCTTTTAAACCTTTTGCACGAGCAGTACGAATATAATCTTGTCTAATAACATCCAACATGCCGGTTCTAAAATATCGTGTTAACGATCCTACACCAAGAAGCGTTAAAATAAATACAGGTAGAATCATATGACGTAATACTTCTAATATGTATGCTATCCCTGTTGAGTTACTCCCAATATCAATCATGCCACCAATAGGTAATAACTTTAAATCAACTGCTAATAATTTAATTAAAAATAGTCCGATAAAGAATGATGGAAATGACATTGCTGCAAAGACACCGATTGTTACCAATCTATCAAACCAAGAGTGCTGCTTTGTTGCAGAAATAACCCCAATAATAAGAGCAATAATCCAAGTGAAAAATAAAGCTGCAACAGCAACGATAAATGTATTCCAAATGAATTTATTAAGTAATGAAGTTACCGGTTCTTGATACTGTAAAGAAAATCCAAAATCACCATGCAAAGCATTCACTAACCAATGAAAATACCTTTCAATAATTGGTTTGTTTAAGCCGTATAATTCCCTTAATTCTTGGGCTCTCTCTGGTGTTAACTTTGGATTTGAATCGATATAATCCCCCGGCAAAAGTGCAAATAAGAAAAAAATAATAATAGATGTACCAAACAATGTAGGGATCATTTGAAGGAACCTACGAATGATATATGTTTTCACCTTTTGTCTCCCCAATCCTATTTACTTAAAAATAGAAGAACATTTTTTCAAAACAGCTACTATTCCATCGCTGTATGAAAAAACGCCTTCTATTATTTAGGTCAACCCTTATTGTTCAATAGATAACACTGGTAAGTTGGAACTGATGCTATCGTACTTTTCTGGATCAATTCCTTTTATACGCGCATTATGAGCATAAAGTAGTTTACGATAGTTTAATAAAATAACTGGTGGATCATCACTTAACTCTTTATACAGTTCTTTATAAATTGCTTTACGTTTTTCAATATCTGTCGTCCCTATACCTTTTACAATCAAATCATCTACTTTCGGGTTATTATAACCCGTATCACTTTTTGGATTAGTTGATAAGTACTCACTTACAACTTCACTTGGATCACTAATTCCTGGTGTTGAAACTGCCGCTAAATCGTAGTCACCTTTCCCTACCTTTGAAAGCATCGTATTAAAGTCCATCAACTCCGGATTTAGTTCAACACCAATTTCTTTGTAACTTTCTTTTGCAATTGGAATAAAGATATCATTTGTTTTACCTGTATTTGATGCGTAGTATGTTAATTTTAATTTTTGACCATCTTTTTCACGAACCCCGTCAGAACCTACTTTCCAACCAGCCTCATCCAATAATTTTTTAGCCTTTTCTACGTCGTGTGGATATTTATTAATACCTTCTTCTGTATATGCCCATGAAACTGGCGCAATTGGTACGTTAGCAACAGATCCATATCCTTGTAAAGCTGTATCCACATACTTCTTACGGTCTAATCCATAAGTAAGTGCTTGACGTACCTTCTTATCCTTCAAATACGATTTCTTATTATTTACATAGATATAAGCAATATCACTTGATGATTCAAGATTAATATTTGCAAACTCTAATCCTTTTAATTGGTCTATATTCTCAGGATTTGCTCTAAATCCACTATAGTCCAGTTCACCTGTTTGGAATAATTGGAATCCAGTATCACCTGATGTGATTTTGTAAATAAAGTTTTTAATTTTTGGTTTACCTGCATAATAATTTTCGTTAGCAACAAAGCGTACTTCTTGACCTGGAACATATTTTTCAAATTTATATGGACCCGCTGCAATTGGTTGCCCATATAATGCTTTTAAATAATCTAAACTTGTATTTTGTTTATAATCTTTTCCATAATAAGCTTTTGATAGCACTGGGCCACCTAAATTCGTTAGCGCCTGTGAATTAACTTTTTCAGTTGTAATTTTAATTGTCTGTGGATCAACAACTTGAATTCCTTCAATAGAAGTTGCTTTTCCTTCTTTATATTCTTTCCCGCCTTTAACAGCATACTGAGCAATATCCAATCCACCTTCATACGCTTTATCATGAAGTAGTGTTAATGTAAATGCTACGTCATCCGCTGTTAAAGGCGACCCATCACTAAATTTTAAATTTTTACGTAAATGGAATGTATATGTTAACTGGTCAGCAGAAATATCCCATTTTTCTGCAAGATCCGGAACAGGTTTACTTTGTTTGTCTGTTGTTACTAATGACGCAAAAATAACAGACGTTACATTTCCATCCCAACCATTATCTTGGAAATATGGAAGGAACACTCCCCCTGGCTTAGAAATAGCTGTAATAAAAGTATCTTTTCGTTGATTTGCTTTCTCTGGACTTTTCTTTTTATCTGTAGCTGGGATTGATTCAATCTTAGAGTCTTTTAAATCCTGTTTTTTTACCGGTTCTGTAGAAGCCGTATCCTCCTGTCCCCCACAAGCAGATAACACAAGCGAACTACTCAGTAATACCGAAAATACACCAGCCCATTTTTTTGTCTTTTTCTTCATTGTCCCCACCCTAACTTTTTAATAGTTATACCCTGTGAACTTATTACCTTATGTATGCCTCCCACAGCACATTTATAGCCAATCGGAAAAGTCGGTTTTAATCGTAAAAAAAATAGTTGTTTTTGAGGGGTAACAATCCTATTCCGACCTTTCCGGTAGACTTTATGGTTATTAGCTTATATCTTCAGTTATATTTTGTCAATTCTTTCTGAATAAATATTTTGATAATTCTTCCTAAATTATTGTTCTATCTTTAATTTAGGTAAACTTAATAAAATACCATTATAGTTATCTTCTTGTAATCCTTGAATTCGTGCATTATGTGCAGACACCACTTTGCTATTATTTAAGAAAATTACAGGCGGGTCTTCGCTTAACTCTTTATATAGCTTTTTATAGATTTCCTTTCGCTTTTTAATATCCAACGTTTCTAATGCTTGCTTAGCTAATTCATCTACTTTTGGATTAGAGTATCCATCATAATTTCGTTTACTTGTTGAAACAAACTCTTCAATCGTTCCACTCGGATCATCAATCATTGGCGTAGATACCATTGCTAAATCATAATCACCTTTTATCACTTTTGAAATCATCGTATTAAAGTCCATATATTCTGGGTTAAACTCTACACCGAGCTTTTTATAATCCTCTTTCATTACCGGGATCATTACATCATTTATTTTACTTGCAGAAGAAGCAAAATAACTTACCTTCAATTTTTGTCCATCTTTTTCACGAATTCCATCCGAACCTGCTTTCCATCCAGCCTCATCCAGTAATTTCTTCGCCTTCTCTAAATTATACTCATATTTATTAATGCCCTCTTCTGTATACGCCCATGAAACTGGCGTAATCGGTACATTGACGAGTGAAGCATACCCTTGGAAATACGTATCAATAACCTTTTGACGCTCTAATCCGTAAATAAATGCTTGGCGGACACGTTTATCTTTAAAGTATGGCTTCTTATAATTCATTTTAATGTAGCCATAAGAGCTTCCTGTATACACATTAATATTAGCAAAACCTAAATCTTTTAATTGTTCAATCGTCTCCACGTTTGTCGTAAAACCATCATAATCTACTTCTCCTGCTTGAAATTGTTGTAGCTTCGTATCACCTTTTGTAATTTTATAAATAAAGTGCTCAATCTTCGGTTTTCCTTCAAAATAATTTTCATTTGCTACAAATCGAACTTCTTGACCTGGAATGTATTTATCTAACTTATAAGCTCCTGCTCCCACCGGCTTCCCATACAACTCTTTTAAATACTCCAAGTGTCCTTGTTTATACTCTTTCCCGTAATAATCTTTAGATATAACTTCTCCACCGATTAATGATAGTGTTTGAGCATTTACCTTTTCAGTCGTAATCGTAATTGTTTTCGGATCAATGACTTGAATCCCCTCAATAGAATTTGCTTTTCCTTCTTTATATGCTTGCCCACCTTTTATTGCTGTTTGGCTTATATCAGTCGCACCACTATAAGTTGGATCATGTAATAACGTTAATGTAAATGCTACATCCTCTGCAGTTAACGGTGAACCATCACTAAACTTTAAATCATCTTTCAAATGGAATGTATATGTAAGCTGATCCTCCGAAATCGCCCACTTCTTCGCTAATATTGGAATTGGCTTTCCTTCCTTATCCAGTCCAACAAGGGGCGCAAATATAGCTTGCGTTATATTACCATCCCATCCATTCTCCATAAAGTGCGGAAGGAATATACCTCCAGGACTCGGCATTCCAACTACAAAAGTATCTTTTCTCTCTTTTACTTTCGTAGGACTTTTTGATTTATCGCTTGCCTTAATAAATTCATCTTTTACTTTTGGTACATTCCCGGCTTCATTTGTACTCGCTTCCTCTTGACCACATCCGGCTAGCAATACTGATACACTAAGAAATGTAGCAATTGCTCCTTTAAAAGCATTTTTCATTGCACGCTCACCTTTACCTTCCTAATTTTTAACGATGTAGAAACACAGCCTCCTTCCTGTAACTATCTTTATTTTTCCTATAAAAATAGTATGAATTAATTTCAAGATTATTCCTTTCCTTGAAACATGTCAATTGTTCTCTTTTATTTCGTATGAAAAAACTTAAAAATTCACTTCTATTCGTTCCGTATGAAACATAGAATACTAATAACCAATTACCAAAAAGGGGGCGAAAACATGGACAACCTATTCCAATACGTCCTGCACTACGTATTATTAACAATTATGATAGTGGGGGCGCTATTACTATTCCCATTCTTCCCAAAGTTCGTCCTCTTTTTAGCTTTTTTTATTATGCTCGGGATCGCTATTATCATTTCAACAAAAGAAGATACGACACAAAAAGAAAACAGAGTTCAGCGCGTAAAGCTGTAACTCTGTTTTTTTATTTCCAATCATGAATCGTAGTTTCACGCACTTATGTCTCGGGAAATAATTAATCAATCTAAAAATCGCCTAATACCATTTATATTTCACAATCTATGCAAATTACGGAACAAAGATTTATGAAATATGTGTTTCACGTGAAACACATATTTTCTTTTTCTCTTACAGTAAAATATATGTATAAAAAAGCGAATTCCTTCAGCAAAACTGACAGGAATTCGCTTTCTACTTTTTATTCCACAATATTCTCTAACTCATTATATAACTCCGCTCGTAACAACTCTTTCTTCGTTTTTTCTTCATACAATTGTTCAAGCATTTCAACATCAACTACATGTTCCATCTTACACTCAAGCATATATATATCTTCTTCTACATGCATTAACTCCGTTTCAATATCCTCAACATTGCTAACTTCTTTCTTTTTTACAGGAGCTGTTGCCATACTTTTTCTTCCTTGGCGTTGCTGCTTTATTACTTGTTTCTCGAGCTTTTCTTCCCACTTTTGACGAGCCCATGCGTAGTTCCCTGCAAACTCAAATAATTTATGCTCATCAATCCAATACGTCTTTTCAAATAACTTATTTAAAAAATAACGATCATGTGAAACAGCTAAAATCGTCCCATTATATTGCTCAAGAGCTTCCTCTAAAACTTCCCTTGATTCAATGTCGAGATGGTTTGTCGGCTCATCTAAAATTAAAAAATTGATATCTTGATACATAAGTTGCGCAAGTCTTAATCTCATTTTTTCTCCACCGCTCAGTTGCGTTACTTTCTTAAACACCGCTGGACCATAAAATAAAAACTTAGCTAATATATGTCTCGCTTCTCCTTCTGTTACAGCTACATATTCCCTGAAAGCCTCTAATACATTACTCTTCATATTTCCGTACGCATGCTGTGATAAATAACCGATTTTCACACTACTACCAATTCGAATTTCTCCAGCGTCTGGTTTTATTTCTTCTAATAATAACTTTAGTAGCGTTGTCTTTCCTGTACCATTACGGCCAACGATCGCCGCACGCTCTTGAAAACGAACATGTAAATTCGCTTCGTTAAATAAAGGATGACCAGCAAAACCTTTACTCACTTCTTTCATTAAAACAACGTCTTTCCCACTTCTCTCTTGCCCTTCAAACTGAAGCCCCATTTGTTTTCGTTCTAAAATAGGTTTCTTTAGTTTCTCTATACGTTCCAGTGCACGTTCCATACTTCTCGCTCTCTTATGCAATCCTTCATTCGGAGGATTCGCCTGATTTGCCCATTCACGTAGTCGCTTAATTGCTTCTTTCATTTTCTTTATTTTCTTTTGCTGTTCTTGATAAGCCTGAAACTCCTGAAGCAACCGTTCTTCCTTTTCGTCAACAAACTGAGAATAGTTCGTATGATACACGTGAATCTCTCCATCTTCTAAATCAAAAATCTTCGTTACAACTTCATCAAGGAAATAGCGATCATGTGAAATGACCATAACTGTTCCATTGTATTCTTTTAAAAATTGCTCTAGCCACTCTACGGCAAATAAGTCTAAATGATTGGTTGGTTCATCTAATAGAAGTAAATCTGGTTTCTGCAATAGCATGTATGCAAGACTTACCTTTGTTTGTTCACCACCACTTAACTCCAAAAATGATCGTGGAAATAGTTCTGTCACCTGTAGACCATTTGCTACCTTCATCAAGTTCGCTTCTATTTCATAACCACCAAGGAATGCAAACTTTTCTTGAATTATTCCGTACCTCTCCATTAATCTTTGTAAAGCAGACGATTCTTGTTCTTCCGACATATTTTTTTCTAAAGCACGCATTTCTCTTTCTAATTCCTTTTCTGTTTTAAAAGCGGAACTCAATACATCATATACAGTCATACCCTCATCAAATTTCGAAATTTGTGCCACATGACCAATACGTGTACCTTTCTTCATATGAATGGCTCCTGCATCCAAACTTTCCATTCCAGTTAGAAGCTGAAAGATTGTTGTCTTCCCACTACCGTTACGACCAACTAATCCAACACGTTCACCATTCTTTATTTCAAGCGATATATTTTCAAATATGATGTTTCCACCAAAAGATTTCGTTACATTATTTACACTACAAATTGTCATTTTCCGTACTCCTTTCAATATAAAAAACCATGGGAAAGAAACATTCCCCATGGTTTTCGACATAGAAAAAGGAAGCCAAATAGCTCCCTTTTCACACGTTTATTAAAAATGGGTGAAGAGATTTCTATCGTTCAATAGCTACTATGCAGTTGTTAAAAAAGGACAGACGTATCCCGTTAACAACTACATCATGAAAAATCGCACGACAAAAATAGATATAATCTAAAAATTTGGCACGTGCAGCTAAAGAACGTTTCATCTCATTCACCTCTTTCGTACGGAATTTAATACTTACTTCTTTATTATACTTTCCCATTTCATGTTTGAATAGTCATTTTTCTGAAAATAATGAAGATAGACTAAACATTTCAATAAGTGACATCAAATCTTACAAAACTGTTATGTTCACGTAATGGAAAGCGATAGTACGAAAAGATGCCTCCCTATACAATAAAGATGTAAACAAGAGAGACAACAAAAGGAGGAAACAATCATGATGAAAGAAATCGTAAAAGCAATCTTTGAGGTATTAGTGAACGGACAAGCAGTTGTAAAAGAATTAAACGAACTATAAAAAGGAGTGAGAGAATATGATGAACATGGTAAAAATGATTTTACACGCTCTAGTTGATGCAAAAGCAGTTAGCCAAGAATTAAACCAACAATAAAAAAGGGGTAACCGAATATGAAGAAAGCCATTATTGTAATCGCAAGTACAGCAATTGCCTTATGCACAATAAAAAATAGAAAAAAGAAGCACAATAAAAACGATTTATATTATCCATACACATTATTAAAGAAAAAATAAAAGACAAGGTACCCTATCTTAATGAGGATATCTTGTCTTTTATTTTTCCCATTCCTTTTAAAGGATTTCCTTCTCCTTGTCCCGAATGTATTAAGCGGGATTTTTTACACATATTTTAAAGGGGCATATATACAAATGGATACACAACAACTATACTTTTTAAACGATATCGGCAAACAAAAACCAGAAAGCATCCGGAATAGAAGCGCTGCATGTCCTTTTTGTGACAGAGAAAATTTAACGGATATTTTAGCAACTGAGGGCTCAATTATTTGGCTAAAAAACAAATTCCCTACATTAAAAGATACATTTCAAACGGTGCTAATCGAAACAGATAATTGTGAAGACCATATTGCGACATATACAGAAGAACATATGAGATCGCTAATTCGTTTCTCCATTAAACATTGGTTAGATTTACAGAAAAATAAAGAATTCACATCTGTGATTTTATACAAAAATCATGGTCCATTCTCAGGTGGAAGTTTGCATCATGCACACATGCAGATTATCGGAATGAAATATGTAGACTACCTCGATAACGTAGAACAGGAAAACTTCCAAGGCGTAATTGTCCAAAAAAACGAGCACATTGAACTCAATATTTCAGATCGTCCTATTATCGGTTTTACTGAATTTAATATCATCATTGAAGATGTTGAATGCATAGATGAACTGGCAAATTATATTCAGCAAACTGTACGTTACATACTGACAGATTTCCATAAAGGATGTAGTAGTTATAACTTATTCTTCTATCACACAAACGGAAAAATCATTTGTAAAGTTGTTCCTAGATTTGTCGTTTCACCGTTATATGTAGGATATAAAATACCACAAGTTTCCACAAAACTAGAAGAAGTTAAAATACAACTAGCACGGTATTTCATGCGAGAAAAGGATAAATTTATTCATAAAAAAACAGAGTAGGTATAAAAAACCTACTCTTTTATTACACCTTTATTTCGATAGTACACATCTTCTAATCCAATGTTATACTTCATGTTATTATCCGTCCACTCTGGCCCTAAATTCCCTGGCCATCCAGATGTATTTGCTATATATTTTAGTAATGCAAAATCCGTCAAACCTTTTTGCACCCCGCGCTTATATCCCTTCATTAAATGCGGCATTGCAATTTGCGCATTTATACGTGGATCTTTCAGCTCATCATCAGTTAAATGATCCGGTGCAAGTCCACCACCGCGATGCAATTGAAACAATCCGAATGAAGTTCCGTTATCTCCAACACTTCTTGGATTTAATCGACTTTCATGTTCGGCAATTGTAAGAGGTATCCATTCTGGAAGATTGACTTTCTTTGCTTCCTCTATAATAATTTGTTTCATCTGTTTTGCTTCTTCTGAGTCAACATAGCTCGTCTCATTTACTAATTTGCCCATTCCTTCAGACTTTCCTTGGAAATATAAGTACACCCCAAGAACAACTAAAAATCCTACAAAGAATTTCTTCACTACCTCTACCTCTTTCTCCGCTGAAATTTGTCCCCTTTCAGCCTTCTTCCCTTTACAATTACCCACATTCTATCATTCTCTTACCCTTTTATCATAGCAAATAACTATACATATTATCATCATGCTTTAGACCGATTTTGTGAAAAAACAGCTGGTAAATACGTGCAAAAATGTAACTTTCATAGACTGAAACGCATTTTTTGTATATAATTGTAAACTGAATTCTAAATATAAACTAGGAGAATAATAATAATATGAAAAAATGGTTGCTACTCTTATTTAGTTTACTACTATTAATTCCTGTCCCTATTTCCGCACAAAAAAACGAAAATCCAAAAGTACTTATTTTATACAGTTCGAACAATAATCAAATTACAAGTGATACCCAAATACTTAATACACAAGTAGGACATTTTACTAATGACATAACAATTAAAAACTTAAAACAGTTAGCTGAAATAACTGATAAATCTTCATATACACATATTATTTACATAGGTGAAAAACAAGAAGAACTTTCTACTGAAACAAAAGGATTTCTAGAAAGTTTCCCAGGGTCACTACTAGTTTTAGGTCAAAATATAGAACAATTATCCAATCGTTTTTCGTTTATCACACTTAAAAATGAAGATATAAACTCTGATACAATTGAATATCCAACACGTAAACTAAAGAATACATTCGAGGAAGAACGATCAATTAAACATCTTGATACAACTGGAACAATTCTTGCCCATGCTTTAAAGGGAAAGAATACTTATCCATTAATTGTGCAACAAAATAATTCTTATTACGTTGCAACGCCAAATCTCTTTGACTGGATGTCTCATTACGTCGGTGAAATGTTATTTTCTTACTTCGAACAAAAACCAATGACAAATAAAGTAGAAGCTTATTTACGTCTTGAGGACGTTCATCCAGCTGCAGATATAAATCAATTAAAAGAAATTGCTACATTACTAAAAGAGAAAAAGATTCCTTACATGATCACTGTTATCCCTGTATATAAAGATCCAGAGACAGGTAAAACACTACATTTAAAAGATAAACCCGAACTAGTCGATCTTTTACGCTCTATGCAAAATGATGGTGCAGCAATTATTTTGCACGGTTATACGCACCAATTTTATGATAGTGAAACTGGCGAAGGTTTTGAATTTTGGGACGTAAAAACAGACCAACCAATTCGACAACCGAAGCATGAAAAACCAAAAGCAAAAGATGATTTCCCTAATATAGAGGCTTATAATACATACGTAAAAAAAGGGGAAGAATTTGAAGAAAAATATACGACTGATCATATTGAAAAAGGCATTCAAGAACTTGTAGATGCCAAACTATATCCTGTCGCATTTGAAGCACCTCATTACACGATGTCTCAAAAAGGATATGAAATATTATCGAGGTACTTTTCAACTTATGTAGGACAACTACAATTAAGTGATACAACTTGGAAATCCATGCACTCTCCAGCATACAGAAGTACACCATCATTTTTACATGGCATGAAATTAATGCCTGAAACAGTTGGATTTATTGAAGAAGATAAGCCACATGCTATTGCTAAAATGAAAGCAAATGCTGTATCTGTTGCCAAATTATCCGATGGAGTTATTGGTGCATTCTATCATCCTTACTTAGGTGTAAAACCATTAAAAGAAGTACTAAAGGATCTAGAAAGTATTCCAAATATAGAATGGATTGATTTACAAAAAGAAACAAATGAAGTGAAAATGAAAGATATTCATATCACTACTAATAAAGACGGCATTCACGTTGAAAAACCAACAAGCGCAAGTGACGTAATGGATTATGTAAAACAATATGGATTCTTCCTTATACTCGGTTTCCTCGTTATTGTCTTTCTCTTATTATTAAGACGTGCAAAAAAATTAGAATCCTAATACAAAACCACCGAGCAAAATGCTTGGTGGTTTTTTTAACTTAAACCAAAACGTGGCATATTATTAATAACCCATTGATTATTTTCATAAACAAATTCAACTTCTATTTCTCTATAATAAGAAGGGCTAAAATAACACTTCTATCCTTTCAAATAAAATTGAATCGTATTTTCATATATCGTTTCTGCAACCTTATCAACAGCTACGTTTTTTATAACACTAATTTCCTTTAATACCTCTCGAATCATTCTCGGATGCGTCATAACATCTTCTTGAAATTCCCACGGTCCATCTGTTTCTACCATCATATATTCAAGTGGATAATACGAAACGATTTTTCTAATTTTCTCCTTATGTAAAACATCTGGCGTGATAGAAATGTAATAACCGTTCCTCATCATCCTTTTCATTGTTGCTTCACTTCCTTTAAACCAATGAAAATGTGCACGTGAAACTTTATATTTCTCCAGTAAATCACATACAATATCAGCATCTTCATACACTGCATGCAATATAATTGGTACATCATATTTACTAGCTAGTTCAACAAATCGTTGTAACACTGATATATATGAATTGATAGCAATGTACTCATCTTCTTTTCTTAAATAATACGGTAAGCCTACTTCACCAATCGCAACTATGTCCTCTACATGATCCTCAATTAATTTATAAATTTGCTCACATTCTTCTTTATGAATCAGTTGCTCTGGGTGAAAACCTATCGCTGGATGCACAAAAGGATATCGCTTTGCTAAAGATAAAGTTTCTTTACATGATTGATAATCCATAGATACCGCAATAAGCCCCTTTATCTCTTTACTATTTTCCACATCTTTAAGTAATCTGCCCTTCTCTTCATCTTTATATTGGTCAACATGTATATGACTATCAATCCATTTCATCTTTATGCCCCCATAAAAAAAACAAGAAAGGATCTCCCTTCTTGTTTTATCATCTATGTTATTTAACAATTAAGTTTGTTATGATATCAAATAATCCAATACATACTACGGCAACAGTAAAGTAGCTACAGAAATCTTTAATTGGAAACTTCACTACTTCTTCTTTACGCATCCCATTCTTCTCCCTTCTTACTATATCCCTAATTATTTTTATCTATTTGTATCTATTATGCAAAAAATATGACAAATTTACTATCGAATTAACTTACGTAAACCTTACAATGTTGTAAGGTTTATAAAAAGGGCCTCATCTCCATACAGATGAGGCTATTAAAAAGTAGTTGGTTTTTCATTCTTCATTCATATTACAAACAGAAAGTAATACAGTGAGACTTTCTAATTACACTATATGAAATTAACTATCTTTTAACCATCGAATTACATTACAGAAGACTTACATGTTTGTAAGCTATGTGTAATGTAATTCGATAGTTTCTCTTACTGACATCTCGTACAATAAAGTTAGCAAGTAAGCCAAATAAGAAGAACACTCACATAACCAAATTACATTGCTAGTAGCTACTCTTCTTATATCTTTCACTCATGCTACTACAATGTACCCCCTTCCCCTTTATATAATAAAAAAAGCCTTAGTCCCTATAGACTAAGGCTTTTTTATGCACCTTAAAAATACCCCTACCTCGTATTTTTATTTTCGACAAAAAATAGGTAGGGGTATAATTCGCTATCTCATCACTAAAAGTTTACTCTTTGCATTAATAGGAATATTTACTGCTTCAATTTCTTCAATTGCCTCGCCGTAACGTCCCTTTGCATACACCTTTAATGCTTCATCTCTCTTTAACATATGCTTAACAGTCTTCTTTATTTTTTGTTCTCTTCCACGTTCGTCAAATGCAATAAATTCATATTCATACCACTCATCACCAATATGCTGACCAATTGTATTCACAACCGTATAGTATTCTTTCGTCTTATAAAGTGGATTATATTTATCGATAACTGGTCCAAGTTTCGTAGGCAGTAACATTACTACTATCACTACCATCGCTATTATAGTAGTGATCATTTTTTTCTTCATAATAAACATTCCTCCTCAGCAGGATATATATACATCCATTTTAAAAAGAAGGAATAAAATCTACTATTGAATCTCATTACATTACACTTACATTTTTGTAAGAATAAAAAAAAGCGAACGAATTTACTCGTTCACCTTTTAGCTCGCTTTAAAACCACCACCAAGTACATCACGTACATCATGGATAACAACGAAAGCATCTTCATCTACTCGGCCGATAACTTGCTTTAACTTAACAAGCTCTTGTTTATTAATAACAACATATAAAACTTCTTTATTTTTACCAGTATATCCGCCGCGTCCTTCTAATACAGTGACACCGCGTGTCATGTTTTTCGTAATAGCCTCACGTATTAATTCTGGTTGATTTGAAATGATTGTAACAGCCGTTTTTGTATCCATTCCTTCTACAATGAAATCAATCACTTTTGCTCCGATGAATACTGCAACAAGTGTGTACATTGCTTTTTCTTGTCCTATTATAAATACAGAACCAGCAATTACAACAATATCAATAATAAGTACGCCTTTACCAACGCTCCACCCTAAATATTGATTTGCTAACTGAGCTAAAATTGCCGATCCCCCTGATGTACCTCCCGCTTTGAACATACAGCCTAATCCGACACCGACAAATACACCAGCAAATAGTGCCGCTAATAACGTATCACTATTTACATGATACTCAATATGTTCTGTAACATATAAAAACAAAGATGTTTCTACAATCCCTAAAATTGTATAAACCATCGTTTTCTTATCAAAAAATTTATAACCAATAGCTAGTAAGATTGCATTTATAGCAAAGTTTACAACCCCTGGCGACCAATCAAATAAATAGTACGTAACAACCGTTACACCAATAATTCCACCCTCTGATAAACGGTTTGGAATTGCAAAGTAATTAATACCAATTGCGAATAATAATGAACCAATTGTAATTAGTGTTATTTCCTTTATACGTTGATTAACCATAGTTCATACCTCCCCCCATTTGACATTGTATCACTATCTCCTAGAGGTTTAGAAGTTGTTTTTATTGCGCTTTTCCCCTCACAAAGAACAAGATATTATGTTTAAACAGAGGGGTGATTAATTATTCACATTCGCTCTAACTATACGGACAAATCGCTCCACATTCCCCTTCTGAATATACTTAGCTCGAATGGTTTCACAATTACAAGTAAATTCGAAATACGGACGAAAATCTATGCTATCTATATGCAAATATGAATAATCTTTAAATGTTGCAGGATAATAGGGAATTTTCCCGTAAAATAGGAGACGTCTAGTAGTGGCAACAAAAATTCCATGTTGATATGATAACGTAAAATTATCCTTCTCAAATATCCCTACTACAAAAGCCAAAACCTTTTCATCATCCTCTATATACTTTTTCATACTCCATAAAAGTTCATTCATGCATATCCCTCCAAATACTATTTTCGAAAAGAATCCATGGATTATTACAGACCGGTGTAACTCCTTTATAAAGTATGAAACGCGTTTCCTGTCAAAGTTATTTCAAAAAAATAATCCGTTATGCAATTTACACATAACGGATTAAAACTAAACGGTAGAGCGTTCCACAAGTTCATATGGAATTTCCACCTTTTCTCGTTTAGAACTTTCATCACTTATTTGCCTATAAAACATTTCAAAGGCCTTTTTACCTATTTCCTTTAAATTTTGATCAATAGTTGTAAGTTGTAACACTTGCGAAATAGGTTGATTATCAAAGCCAATAATCGCTAAATCCTCAGGAACTTGAATACCTAATTTTTCAGCTTCTTTCATAGCTCCAATCGCAACTTCATCTCCCGCTACGATTAATGCTTCAGGAAGATGCTGCATCTCCTTTAATTTATGAGCCACTTTCACACCGTCTTCTAATGTAAAACACTCTGTGAAAATCCATTCTTCATTCACTTCTTCATCTATAGATTGCAATTGCTGCTTATACACATCAAAACGCTTTTGACTACTCGGTCCTAACTTCCTTCCCGTGCAATAGCCAATTTTTTTATAACCTTTCTCAATCAAATAATCCATCCCTAATTGAAAAGCGGCCGAATGATTCGTATATACACTTGAAATATTTGAAATATCATTATCTTCACAAGCAACAATTGTCCCATAAGAAGCATACGGCTCTATCGTTTCCCATTCATTCGCACGAGAACAAATGATAAGGCCATCCAACTGTTTTGTTTTTAACATATGTAAACTTTTCATTTCTTCTTTTTTATTATAATTCGTTTGGCAAAGTAGCACTCTGTAATTATGAGCTAGCGCTACCTCCATCATCCCGCCCACCATCGCATCAAAACACGGATGATTAATATACGGTAAAATTACACCAACGATATTCGTTTTCCCTTTTGATAAATGAACGGCATTTGCGTTTTGTGAGTAATTCAACTTCTCAACTATCTCTATAACCGCTTTCCTTTTTTCTTCACTTACATATGGATGATCGTTCAATACTCTCGAAACAGTCGTAACTGAAACTCCCGCCATCTTTGCAATATCTTTAATATTAGCCATACACTCACCTCTACTCTTAAATTAATAAATTCCATGAACATATGTCAAACCTTCTCATCATTACACCTTCATTCGTTTTTCTTACAAAAGTGTAATTTTCCTGTAAGCTAATTCGATAGTTACTTCTTACGATATTACATACAATTAAGTCAGAAACAGGGCAACAATTATTCGAAAAGGAGCGGATTCATATGATGAACAAAATGAAATCAAACAATTTTTTAAATACAATGGGCATGGTATTTTCCGCTCTTATCGATGCAAAAGCTGTTGCTTCTACATTAAACAAGTAAGGAGAATGTATGATGAATAACATCACTTTCAACGAATTAGATTTTTTAGGATTAGCTAGCGGCTCGATTCTTCTTACTGCTTTTATTTACGCCGCTACGCTTGTATAAATTTTGTGTCCCCTTTCCCCTTTATTATAAATAGTAATAGAAAAGACGACCGTCTATGCCCGGTCGTCTTTTTTTACTTTTGATTTGATTGCAAAGTTTCCTTTAGCTGCTCAAACTTCTCATTTAATTGATCTGTCATCATTTTCATAGCTGTTTTTCGATCTATTTGTTCTTCAGCATCAATTTGAATTGGATCTCCGAAAATCAATTGCGCCTTTTTGCCTTTTATTAATTCTTTTATACTTGAAGGGCCAATATAAGCTGCCGGTACTAACGGAACGTTAGAACGCAGCGCAATCGTAACAGCCCCAGCTTTTAATGAAACGTCTTCTGTTGATCGCGTTCCACTTGGAAAAATCCCTACTACTTTACCTTCTTTTAATAGGCGTGATGGAATTTTAAGTGTACTCGGTCCTGGATTCGCACGATCTACAGGGAATGCATTCACATTTTTAAAGAACCAATTTTTGAACTTCCCTTCAAATAATTCTTTTTTCGCCATGTAATGAATTTGAGTCGGGTACATCCCTGTAGCTAACATTAATACATCCATAAAACTTGTATGCGTGCAAGCAACAACATACGGGCCACCTTCTGGTAACTTTTCTCTTCCTTGCACTTCTACTTTCCCAGCTGTTTTAAATATATATTTCAACAAAAATGTAATTGGTTTATACATTTGTTTCGTTCCTTTCTGAACATCCGAATTATAATCATTTTCTTACAACAATTATAACACTAAGTTTTAGGAGTTGGTAATAATTTTAAGTATTAATTGTTACATTTCAATTCTTACAAAAGTGTAATTTTCTTGTAAGCTAATTCGATAGTTACTTCTTACGATATTACATACAATTAAGTCAGAAAGAAACAACAACTATTCGAAAAGGAGCGGATTCATATGATGAACAAAATGAAATCAAACAATTTTTTAGATACAGTGGGCATGGTATTTTCCGCTCTAATCGATGCAAAAGCTGTTGCTTCTACATTAAACAAGTAAGGAGAGTTCATTATGAACAATATCACTTTTAACAAATTAGATTTTTTAGGATTAGCTAGCGGCTCAATTCTTCTTACTGCTTTTATTTACGCTGCTACGCTTGTATAACTTTGTGTCCCCTTTCCCCTTTATATAGAAAAAGACGACCGTCTATGCCCGGTCGTCTTTTTAAATGTTTCTTTCTTTTAACTCTTTTAAAAGCTGTATCATTTCAGCTTGTTGTTTTATCTTCTTACGACCATTTCGGTTAATTGCTGCAAGCTCACAAGCAACTCCGACAGCAAAGAAAAACAATAAACTTTCTAACATATGAAATCCTCCAATTGCCAATTAAACAGCTTGGCGTAATTGCTCTTCTTGCAAAACCTTCTTATTTATATTTTCTTCTTTTCTCTGACAAACGTTATTGCGAATAAGTGCTGCAATAACAAGTAAAGTTCCTACAATATCAAACATCGTTATTTGATATCCTTGCATCATCATAATTATTAAAGTCGTAATAGGCACAAAGTTAATAAATAAAATCCCATTAATAGATGATAAAATCTTCACACCGTAATTCCAAGCGAGTAATGCTACGATTCCCGGTAATGTCATCATAAACAATAAATCATATTTCACGATAGAAATCGTTCCCATGTTCGGGACCGATACATATCCAAGCGATGTAATAATTACAGTTATAATCCCTGTGACAGTCGTACCGAATACACACGTCAACGTAGAATAACGTAATGTTGACCAGTCGCTACACGTTTGACCACCCATCGTATAAATAACCCAACCTACAACTCCAACAAATATACATGCTAGTGAAAACATGTTATCTTTCAACGTTAAAAAGAAACTCATATCACCTTTTGTAATAACAAATATAGCTCCTACAAAAGCGATAATCATGCTCGTTATCATATACTTTTTCGGTTTTACATGCTTATATCCCCATAGAATACAAATAGAAATCATCGGCATAAGTGCTTCCATAATGGAGGCTACCATCACACCTGATTTTCCCATTAACATTTGGCCTAAAAATATAAGTACATTATATACAGTAAACGCCATCGTCCCGAAAAAGACGAGTAACTTTCCTCTTCCCTCTAAACGAAATGCCTGCTTTCCTTCTTTCGCTAACAACAATACAATCAGTACGATCGCTACCGCTCCATAGCGAATAAGCGAAAAATAAAATGGATCTATGTATTCTAACGCATGATCAGCAACCGGAAACATTGCTCCCCATGACATACTTGCAATTAAACACGCTAAAGCCCCTATTATCATTTGACCTTTTTTCACCAAAATCCCCCACTTTTTTCTATTTGCACAAAGAGAATTGTAAAAGAAAAAATATATCACGTAAAATGATTCAAAATGATGTTAATTATCATTTATAATGATAGTTAACATCAAGGAGGAGCATAAAATGGAATTAAGAGACTTACAAATCTTCCAAAGCGTTGCCGACCAAGGCAGTGTAAGCGGCGCAGCAAAGGAATTAAACTACGTACAATCAAATGTCACCGCACGTATTAAACAACTAGAAAACGAACTAAAAACACCGCTCTTTTATCGTCATAAACGAGGTATGACTTTAACAGCCGAAGGAAGAAAAATGCTCGTTTATGTTAATAAAATTTTGCAAGATGTGGATGAGCTAAAACAAGTATTTTTAGATAGCGAAACACCCTCTGGCATATTAAAAATCGGTACTGTCGAAACAGTAAGTACATTACCTACCATTTTATCTTCTTACTATAAACGCTATCCGAATGTCGATTTATCATTACAAGCAGGTCTAACAGAAGAATTAATTAGAGAAGTACTTGATCACCAATTAGATGGTGCCTTTATATCAGGCCCTATTAAACATCCACTAATTGAACAATACGATGTTAGTACAGAAAAATTAATGCTGATAACACAAAATAAAGCTTTTCATATAGAAGAATTTACAACAACGCCTCTACTCGTTTTTAACCAAGGATGCGGATACCGTTCCAAACTAGAACGATGGCTGAAAGATGAAGGTTTGCTACCAAAAAGAATTATGGAATTTAATATATTAGAGACAATATTAAATAGTGTCGCACTTGGCCTTGGAATTACGCTCGTACCACAGTCTGCTGTCCACCATCTTTCTAAAGCTGGTAAGGTGCATTGTCATGCAATCCCTGAAAAATATGGTAGTATTTCAACGGTTTTCATACGCCGTAAAGATAGCTATATGACGAATTCAATGCGTAGCTTTTTAAAAACAATTGAAGAGCATCATCATATCAATATGCTTTAAAAGACATTCTTACATGAATGTCTTTTTTTCTTACAAAAGTGTAAGCCTCCCGTAAGCTAATTCGATAGTTGCAGGCGATCATATTTCCTATAATTAAGGTATAAAGCAGGGCAACAACAATTCGAAAAGGAGCGGATACGCATGATAAACAAAATGAAATCAAACAAATTTTTAAATACAATGGGCATGGTGCTATCCGCACTTGTCGATGCAAAAGCTGTTGCAACTACATTAAACAAATAAGGAGAGATTATAATGAACAACATTACATTTAACAAATCAGACTTTATCGGACTTGCAAGTGGAGCTACTCTTCTTACAGCTTTCATTTACACACTTGCTCAAGGTCTTATTTAATACTTTGTTTCCCCAAACCCCTTTATATATAGAAAAAGCTGCTTGTCTTATAGACAAGCAGCTTTTTAGTTTGTTTCATATATAATCTGACCTGTTTTCGTCATATCATATCCACCAATCGCTTTTAATTCATTATGAAATTCTTCCGATTGCAGAATATCTTTCACGACTTCGATCAGCTCTTCATTTTCTTTATTCTTCAAAATCACTAAATCATACTGTTCTTTCATGATTGGAACAAAGTCTACATTTACAATTTGTGAAAACTTTTCTGATCCTACTCCCACATCAGCTTTTCCATTCGCGACTTGTGTGGCAACACCAAGATGATTCGATTCTTCCCATTCATATCCACTAATACGTTCTTTATTTAACTTTTGAATGCGTAGCTGTTCATCCACTAATACTCTAATGCCAGAGCCTTTTTCTCGATTTACAAATCTTATAGATGATTGAGATAAATCATCCCATGTTTTTATATTTTTAGGATTCCCCTTTTGCACATAAAACCCAACGTTCCTTGCTAATAAATTAATCATAGTACATGGTTGTCCAACTAAAATACGTTTTACGTAAGGAACATTATATGTACCCGTTTCGCCATCAAACAAATGCAAGCTAACGATACTTCCTTCTCCTTGATACATCTTTACTAAACTTGTTAAACTACCTTGATATGCCCTTAATATATTTGAACTTGGCAGGCAATTTTCTATACGTTTCGCCAGCATATCTAACGTTAGTTCTTGTCCGCTAATAATACATGTATTCAAGCCTCTACTATCTTCGCTCTTTACAGGAGTACCTTGTATTCTCCCTGTTTTCATTTGCTTTATATATTGTTCTAAATCCGTTGCATCAATGCGCATCTGTCTACCAATTCTATAAGAAGGCAGTTCTCCTTTTTTAATTAGATCGTATACAGTTAATTTTGATACTTTTAATCGCTTCGCTACTTCTTCCGTTGTGTAGGAATGATGATCCATAGACGATTCCTCACTTTCTTCCTTCATTGTAACAAAGAAAAGAATATTTCTCCTATATTAAAAAAACAACTACATCGTTCAAATTATATTCAATTATAACTAGTTATAACTAGCTATAATTAGTTATAATTAATTATGTCAAAATGAAAGGGGATTTTTTTATGAACAAGTTTACATTACGATCCATCGGGGCACTTATTCTTTCTTTTCTTCTTATATTTAGCGTTGCATGTACAAGCGGAGACAAGAAAGAGAAATCAACTGCTAAAGAAGGAAAAACAGTTGAGCTTACTATATCAGCTGCTGCAAGCTTACAAGATGCACTAAAAGAAATTGAAACAAAATATAAAGAAACAGAACCTAATATTAAGCTTTCTTTTAACTTCGGTGCTTCTGGTGCACTTCAACAACAAATTGAACAAGGTGCACCTGCTGATTTATTCTTCTCAGCAGCCGAAGATAAATTCCAAACTCTTGTTAAAAAAGGATTCATTAATGAAAAAGAAGGGAAAAATCTTCTTGGAAATGAACTCGTTCTAGTTGTCCCAAAAGATAGTTCTCTTAAAAAAATTCAAGATTTAAAAGATGAAAAAATTAAGAAAATCGCACTTGGTACACCTGAATCTGTACCTGCGGGAAAATATGCAAAGGCCTCTCTCACACACGAAAATCTATGGAATGACATTCAAAATAAAATCGTATTTACAAAAGATGTTCGCCAAGTGTTAACATATGTAGAAACAGGTAATGTCGATGCTGGTATTGTATACAAAACAGATGCTCTTATTTCAAACAAAGTAAAGATTGGCGAGACAGCGGCAGCTACTTCTCATGAGCCTATCCACTATCCATTAGGTGTTATAAAGGAATCTAAGCATAAGAAAGAGGCGACCTCATTTTATGAGTATTTGCAATCAAAAGATGCACAATCTATCTTTAAAAAATATGGGTTTACAGTCCTATCATAATTGCCATGAGCTTTGATGCTATTTTGTCACCAATCTTTCTATCTTTACGAGTAGCTGCATGTGCCACCATTATCGTTACCATTTTAGGGACGATTATCGGACGGACTTTAGCACGCTCCTCATGGCGATATAAAGTTATATTAGAAACAATTTTCTTATTACCAATGGTGCTTCCACCAACTGTAATTGGCTTTTTTCTCATTATCATTTTTGGAAATAATAGTCCCATTGGAATGTGGATAGAATCCTTGTTTCAGCAGTCTATTATGTTCACATCTACTGCTGCGATCATTGCTTCTACAGTTGTTGCATTTCCGCTTATGTACCAATCAGCAAAAACAGGATTTTCTATCGCGAATGTACAAATTGAAGAAAGTGCTCGTGACCTTGGTGCAAGTGAATATCAAGTTTTTCTACACGTCACACTTCCACTTGCATTTCCTGCCTTACTAAGCGGAATGATTTTGAGCTTTGTTCGTGCGCTCGGTGAGTTTGGTGCTACACTTATGTTTGCTGGGAACATTCCTGGTAAAACACAGACTATCCCAACTGCAATTTATATGGCGATTGATGCAAGTAATATGCAACTCGCTTGGACACTTGTAGTTATCACTATCAGTATGTCACTCCTATTTCTGCTATGTATCCAGCTTATCAATAAAAAAATTACCAACTCTTAAAGCAGCTTTTTTCGAAGCTGCTTATTTATTTCTTAGGAAATAAAATATACCTTCGGGAAATAACTGAATTTTACCTCTTATTAAAATATACATTTTATTTGAATTCACTTTCTAAAATAGGCAATTTCCTGTTATTATATGGAGGTGTTTCAAAAAATGAAGAAATGAAAACGCATTTATATCGTAAATTCTTCATCCTGTTTTAGCGATCGGTAATCTTCTACTCTATTAGTGGGGCATTACCGATCGTTAGAACGATATGTAATTATATTGGTATAGGAAATCGAAGGGAGTCTTGTAATGGACATTTTATTAGCGCTTCTTCCTGCAATTGCATGGGGAAACATCTTATTAGTAAGCGTAAAAATGGGCGGTGGTGCATATAGCCAAACGGTAGGTATGACAATCGGTGCTCTATTCTTCGCAACAATTATGTATGTATTTACTCAACCAGCTTTAACAATGACAGTCTTGATTGTTGGTTTTATTTCAGGTTTATTCTGGGCTTTAGGACAAGTAAACCAATTAAAAACAGTTGAAAAACTAGGTGTTTCAACTACTGTAACAATTTCTACTGGTATGCAACTTGTTGCAACTTCTATCTTTGGAGTTATCGCTTTCCGTGAGTGGACTACTACAACAACGATTGTTCTGGGAACGATTGCAATCCTATTAATCGTAGTTGGTGTTGTATTCACATCATTAGATGACAAAGAAAATGCACAGCCACCAGGACAATTGAAAAAAGGACTTCTTACTTTAATTGTTTCTACTTTCGGCTACCTTGTATATGTAATTATTATTCGTTGGTATAATATCGATGGTTGGTCTGCTATTTTACCACAAGCAGTTGGTATGTTTGTTGGTGCGGTTGTACTGACATCTAAACATAAACCATTTAACAAATATGCAATCCGTAATGCTTTATCTGGTTTACTATGGGGAACTGGAAACTTATTCTTACTTCTTTCATTACCACGTGTCGGAGTAGCAACAAGCTTCCCATTATCTCAAACTGGAATCGTTATCTCAACATTCGGTGCGATTGTCTTCTTAGGTGAAAAGAAAACAAAACGTCAATTGATCTTTATTGCACTAGGTAGTGTTTTAATTATCGGCGGCGCTGTATTGTTAGGTATGACAAAAGCATAAACTTATAGTCTATTAATCCCTGAAGCGGTTATGCTTCAGGGGTTTTTTATTACAACTATTTTTTAAGTATAATAATTTTTATAACCTTATTTGTATTAACCCTCCTCCCTCCATTTTCATCCTTTTCACGATAAGCCTTATCCTTTTACAAAATTCTCTTAGAAATGGTATCGTTTTTTATAACATATCTTCACTAGAAAGGAATAAAGGATATGCTAACTAAACATCGAATTTTATTTATTGGTGCTGGTCGTATGGCAGAAGCTATATTTTCCGGATTACTTAAAACAAGCAAAGAATACATCGAAGAAATTATCGTTTCTAACCGAAGCAACGTAGAAAAGCTAAAGCAATTACAAGGGCGATATGATGTGTCTACTACAACAGATTGGAAGCAGCATGTTACATCTGTTGATACGATTGTTTTAGCAATGCCACCTTCTGCACATGAAGAATTATTAGCAGAATTATCTCCGTTACTATCGAATCAACTTGTCGTAACGGTAGCTGCTGGCATTGGTCCATCTTATTTAAAAGAAAGACTTCCCGGGGGGACACCTGTTGCTTGGATTATGCCAAATACAGCTGCTGAAATTGGCAAGTCTATCTCCTTATATACAATGGGACAATCAGTAAACGAAATGCATCAGGAAACCTTGCAACTGCTTTTAAGAGGGATTGGTACTTCGCAACTTTGCACTGAGGAAGAAGTTCATCAGCTTACTGCCGTTACTGGAAGTGCACCAGCTTTCCTTTATTACTTTGCTGAAAGCTTAATTGAAGCAACAAAAAATTATGGAGTCGATGAAGCAACTGCCAAACACCTTGTCATTCAAATGATTTCTGGCTCTGCTTCTATGCTTGAACAAACGCAAGATCCAGCTAACCTCCGCGAACAAGTAACAACACCAGGTGGTTCCACAGCTGAGGGTCTCAAAGCTTTATATGAATATAATTTTTCAGAGGCAATTCAAAAAGCAGTAGAAGCAACAAACAAAAAAGCTAGGGGGAAATAATATGAATTTAACAAGTTTAAAAGACTATACAACATTACATAACGGTGTAAAAATGCCTTGGTTCGGTTTAGGTGTTTTTAAAGTAGAAGATGGTTCAGAAGTAATTGAATCTGTAAAATCAGCAATTAAAAATGGCTACCGAAGCATTGATACTGCAGCAATTTATCAAAACGAAGAAGGCGTTGGACAAGCAATCCGTGAATCCAGTGTTTCACGTGAAGAATTATTTATTACATCAAAAGTATGGAATAGTGATCAAGGATATGAAACAACACTTCAAGCATTTGAAACTACATTAGAGAAATTAGGTCTAGAATATTTAGATTTATATTTAGTACATTGGCCTGTAAAAGGGAAATATACTGAATCGTGGAAAGCGTTAGAAAAGCTTTATAAAGATGGCCGTGTTCGTGCAATTGGCGTGAGTAATTTCCATATTCACCACTTACAAGACGTATTTGAAATTGCTGAAATTAAGCCAATGGTCAACCAAGTGGAATACCACCCACGTTTAGCACAAGAAGAATTACATGCTTTCTGTAAAGAACATAACATCCAGCTTGAAGCTTGGTCACCATTAATGCAAGGACAGCTACTAGATAACCCAACATTACAAGACATTGCGACAAAATATAATAAATCAACTGCACAAATTATTTTACGCTGGGATCTACAAAACGAAGTTGTAACAATCCCTAAATCTATTAAAGAACATCGCATTATTGAAAATGCAAATATATTCGATTTTGAATTAAGTGCGGATGACATGAAAGCAATTCAAGCTCTAAATGAAGATCGTCGCGTTGGTCCAGATCCAGATAACTTTAACTTCTAATAAAAAAACCACTGCCATATGCAGTGGTTTTTTCGTCAAAGAAAACTGAAAATTTAAACTATATTTCATTCGGTTGACACTTCATTATCCAAGGTGTAAGATTTTGAATTATCAAAGAAACGCAAAAATTAATAAAGTTTATTCGTTTACTCATTGTATCAAGAGAGGTGGAGGGACTGGCCCTTTGAAACCTCGGCAACAGGTTCGTTTTGAATACTGTGCCACTTCCTGCAAGCTTTATGCTTGAAAGATAGAATGAGGGACTTCGTTTATATACGGGTGCATAACTTGTACGTAAAAATCCCTCTTTCTCAATATGAAAAGAGGGATTTTTTATTTTTCATTTCCCTCATCATCATCCAAACTTAATTATTTAGGAGGAAAATCAAATGAAAAAGAAGTTTGTACCCGGTATTGCGTCAGTTGTAGGAGTAAGTATTTTATTAACTGGTTGCGGTAGTTATAAAAACGAAGCAAGCGGAGCAAATGCAAAAGACGAGGCGCCTAGTAAGCAGGTTTTAAACTTATCTTCACCTACTGAAATACGAACAATGGATACAGCTCGTGCTACAGATACTGATTCTGGTCAAGTAATGAGAAACGTATTTGAAGGTTTGTATAATCTTGGTGAAGGTAACAAACCTGTCCCTGGTGTTGCAAAATCTCATGAAGTAAGTGGCGATAAAAAGAAATACACATTCCACCTGCGAGATTCAAAATGGTCAAACGGCACTCCTGTTACAGCGAAAGACTTTGTCTTCGCTTGGCAAAGAGCTGTTGATCCAGCAACAGCCTCTGAATATGCATTTCTATTCTTTGATATTAAAAATGCAACAAAAATTAACAACAAAGAACTTCCAGCCGATCAACTTGGTGTAAAAGCAATTGATGACCATACGTTTGAGGTAGAATTAGAACGCCCTGTTCCGTACTTTATTAGCTTAACAGCGTTCCCAACATTTCTACCAATTAACGAGGAATTCTTTAAAGCACAAGGTGATAAGTACGCTTTAGAAGACAATACAATCTTGTACAACGGAGCTTTTACACTAAGCGATTGGAAGCACGAGCAAAGCTTTAAATTCAAGAAAAATCCTACCTATTGGGATAAAGATACTGTCAAACTGGAAGAAATCAATTTTAACGTCGTAAAAGAAAAATCTACAGAAGTAAATTTATTCGAGTCAAAACAATTAGACCGTATAAAACTAACATCTGACTTCGTTGATAAATATAAAAAAGATGCCAACTTTAAAGAACGGCCGAACGTAGGGGTACAGTTTCTACGTATGAATCAACAAAATAAAGTACTTCAAAACGTTTCTGCACGCCAAGCAATCGATCAAACAATCGATCGAAAATCCTTTGTAAATACGTTATTAAATGACGGCTCTACACCAACCTCTAGTCTCGTGCCGAAAAACTTCGCAAAAGGACCTGACGGAACAGACTTCCGTACTGCAAACGGTGATTTAACAAAGGTTGATACAAAATCTGCACAAGAATTATGGAAAAAGGCGAAACAAGAACTTGGATCTGAAAAAATAACGTTAGAACTATTAACAAGTGACGGTGACCTTGAGAAGAAAACTGGTGAATTCTTAAAAGGACAACTAGAAAAGAATTTAGATGGCTTAACAGTAAAAATAAAGCCGCAACCACGTAAACAACAAGTTTCACTTTTATTAAAAGGTGACTACGAAATTGGAATTGACGGCTGGAGCCCTGACTTTGCGGATCCAATTACATTCCTTGAGCTATTTACAACGAATAACCCTTACAACTTAGATCATTACTCTAATAAGGAGTTTGATGAAACAATAGCAAAAGTGAAAACAACTTTAGCTGGTGATGAAAAAGCTCGCTGGGAAGCATTACTAGCATCCGAGAAAATATTATTTAAAGACTCTGTTATCGCTCCTCTTTACCAAAAAGGCGAATCTTATTTAGAACGTTCTTATGTGAAAGGAATTGTGCAAGTGGACTTTGCAGGGCAATTAAACTTCAAATGGGCAAAAATTGAAAAATAAAAGGCAAGCTGAATTGAAGTTTTTCTATCTACAGCAATTATTTTATTGGAAAAATGTATTAAAAGCGGATTCTCAATAAGAGAAAATCCGCTTTTTTAGTATATTATTTTAAAAAATTAATACTCAACTTTTTATTATTGACATATAGTTATTTCCAGTGTTAATATTCTAAATAATCAAAGAAACGAAATATTTAACCATCAAAATATAATGTCTTCTACGCTGAAACATATAACGATAGATTATAGTTCAGCATGTATATACATATAGAACACCTGATTACCTACATGCACATATCTATAATAGGTTTTCTCTTCTTCTATAGTTACACTTCAAGACACGGACATTATGACGTTACGAACAACACATTTAGGGAGGAACGAACAATGAAGAAAAAAGTTGTACCTGTTGTTGCATCTGTGTTAGGGGCAAGTCTATTACTAACTGCTTGCGGAGGAAATAAAGATAACGCAAGTGGAGCGAAAGCAAATGATAAAGCACCTGATAAACAGGCAATTAACTTATCATTTGCTTCAGAAATTCCAACAATGGATGTTGCAAAAGCGACGGACGGGGAATCCATGAACGTAATGCGAAATGTGTTTGAAGGTTTATATGCAATGGGAGAAGATAATAAACCGATTCCTGGTGTTGCTGAGTCAGTTGACGTTAGTCCCGATAAAACAAAATATACATTCCACCTGCGTGATTCAAAATGGTCAAACGGTACTCCTGTTACAGCAAAGGACTTCGTCTTCGCTTGGCAACGTGCCGTAAGTCCTGATACAGCAGCTGAATATGCATTCTTATTCTTCGATATACAGAATGCGAAACAAATAAGCCAGAAACAATTGCCAATTGATCAACTAGGGGTCAAAGCTCTTGATGATAAAACGTTAGAAGTACAACTAGACCGTCCTGTTCCCTACTTCTTAAACTTAACGACATTCTCAACATTCTTACCAATTAATGAAGATTACTTAAAATCTCAAGGCGATAAATATGGTTTAGAAACAAATCATTTAATTTACAACGGGGCTTTCACATTAGATAACTGGAAACACGAGCAAAGCTTCCAATTGAAGAAAAACCCTAACTATTGGGATGCTAAAACAGTAAAATTAGAAGAAATCAACTTCAATGTCGTTAAAGATAAGTCTACAGAAGTTAACTTATATGATTCAGGACAAATTGATCGTGTTGCTTTAACTGCGGAGTTTGTTGATAAATATAAGGGCGATTCAAACTTCAAAGAACGTGCTGAAGTTGGTATTCAATTCTTACGACTAAATCAAAAAAATGAAACATTAAAAAATCAACATGCACGCCTTGCTATTAACGGGGCAATGAATAAAAAAGCATACGTAGAAACAATTTTAAATAACGGTGCCGTTCCAGCTGAAGGAATGGTTCCTACGAAATTCGCAAAGAGTCCTGAAGGCAACGACTTCCGTAAAGAAAACGGAAACCTAGTCAAAGATGATGTGAAAACAGCGAAAGAAAACTGGAAAAAAGCGAAACAAGAACTTGGTACTGACAAAGTAACAATCGAACTATTAACAAGTGATAATGCTTTAGCTAAAAAGACTGGTGAATATTTAAAGGGTGAACTAGAAAAGAACCTAGATGGATTAACAGTAAATCTAAAACCGCAACCACGTAAACAACAGTTGAAACTGCTATTAAGTGGTGACTATGAAATCGGAATTGATGGCTGGGGCCCTGACTTCTCTGACCCAATTACATTCTTAGATTTATTTACAACAGATAGTGCTTATAACTTCGATAAATACTCTAACAAAGAGTACGATGAACTAATCCATAAAGTGAAAACAGATTTAGCTGGCGATGAAAAAGCACGCTTTGAAGCAATGAAGCAAGCTGAAAAAATCCTATTACAAGATGGTGCTGTCGCTCCTTTATACCAACAAGGTCGTTCTTACCTACAACGCTCTTTCATTAAAGGGCTTGTAACAACTGACTTCGGCGGTGAATTTAACTACAAGTGGACAGAAGTTGCAAAATAATAAAATAAAAAGGTATCCAATCACAGGATACCTTTTTATTTTATACTTCTTTAACTACATGACTTCTTCTCTTTACTATTCCTTTTATAGATACAGTAATTACCGCTACCAATTGCGTAACTAATATAATGACTAATAATGAAATAATATTTTTCTCTAGACTAACTCCCCCAAATATTATTGTATAATAGCCATTTGCTGCATATGTTGCGGGAAATACTTCACCGATTGTTTGATATGTTTTAGAAAGCATTTCATGCGGTACAATTACACCCGAACTTACGAGTTGTAACGATAGTGAAATTATATTAAAGATCATACCTGCATTTCCGAAAACAGCTATGAACATTTGTGTTAATGAAAGAAAGGCGAAGAAGACTATCGCTTGAAACATCCATATACTCCATACTGCTTCATGTATTTCAATTTGAAATCCTCTCATCAAACCAATTGTAATACATGCAAGTAAAATTGATACTGTACTGTTAATAACCTGTCTTGATACAAAATTACTCCAACCGTTCTTTACTTCCTTTGCAACTTTTGATAGTTCCATACTCATGATCATGGCTCCTACAAATGAAGCTAATACCATCATTAGTGGTACCATGTTAACCGAAAATCCTTTTGCATCATTTACTCTATGCACTGTAAAACTAATTGAATCTTCGTTTAACCCTTTTATTACTTCTACATTTTCAGGCCCTACAGCTTGTAATTTCCCCACAATCGCTTGTTTTTTATAACTTGTTATCTCTTTATTTACATTGTCTCGAATTTGTTTTGCGGCTCCTTCCATCAGTTGCTTTGCCATCATGGCATTCGCTTGATTAATGTGAAAGTTTAAATTTGATTTTCCTGTTTCATTTATATCCTTTGAAAAAGAAGCAGGAATTTCAATAATCATATCGTATACATGGTCATTCATTGCTTTATTTGCTTTTTCCACAGACTGTTCTGCTTTCACCTGAAATGGTAAACTTCTCTGTAAGCCTTCTGCTATTTTACTACCTATATTTCCATCTTCATTCACAATAGCAATACGCATTTGGTCTGCCCTTTCATTCACTCCATCATATGCCGTTAACCAAACACAAAAGAAAACAAGTTGGAACGATAGCGCTACTACCATTCCAATATACGTACCTGGTCTTTTTAAAAACTGTTTTAATGTATCCATCTTCCCGCTCTCCCGTCCAGCAAGCAAGCACTTACTTGCATTTTGTTTTTAAATAAATACTAGGGTCTTAAAGCCCTAGCATATAAAACTATATTATTCTCAATAAATTTCTCATCATCGATTTCCATAAGTCGGTTTTCAAAACGTAATTTAGATAAGAAGTAACCAAAATTAATCCATATAAAATTCATTACTTGCGCTTCAATATTTGTATGAATAATCTTTCCCTGTTCCTGCATTTCAGCAAAATATATGATTAATTCTTCTTTTAACCCTTTTGGAATTTTGGAGATTTCCTCATCTAATTCAGGAAATTCCCTCGCCTCACGTATACCGATAGAAATAATGTCTTTTATGCTATCTAAAAATTTATGATAATGCCTCGCTAAGTTCTTTAAATCCGTTTCTAATTCCCATACAATTTCTGTTTGTAAAAAATGTTTTAAATGCGGGACATATGAAAATTCAGCAACCGCCGCTTCAATAACACCCTTCTTACTTTTAAAATTGCGAAATATCGTTACTTCATTAACACCAGCACGCATTGCAATTTCCTTCGTTGTTGCCGCCGTATATCCCTTTTCTTTCACTAATTCAATTGCTGCTTGAATAATTTTTTCTGCTGTCTTTGAGCGCGCCATAAAAAACCTCTCTCCCTAATGCAAGTGATCACTTACATTTAGATTATATACCTTTTCTAATTATTGTCAATAATCCTCTTCTCCCTCTTTTTGCACAGAACCAAAACTCATCATAAATATAAACACAAACATCAAATATGTTCTCCATGTCAAAGAAGGTATATGCCCTGACCAAAGATAGCTAATTAAATAATTAATTCCCATAATACAAGACGATATTACTAAACTAATACTTATTAGTTTTGCATATTTGAGCATGTCTTTTCTCCTTATTTTTCTATCTCTTCAAATTGCAGATTTACCGGTTCTTCTAGTAGTGTTTCATAAAAGTTTTCAGCCAAATCTGTTGAAGGAATTTTTTCATCCACTTCATCAAATCGAATACTATCTAGCCACACACAACCTTCTCCTGATAATAAAACGCCAAATGCAATACCAAGCGCTCCTTCTTTTATATCTAATACAACCGAGTAAGATTGCCAGTTATTCGTATTTTTAATTGGGCGATTTTGCATATTATCCATAGCGAGCGGTTCCGTATCGGTTCCGTCTACTCGCATCCACAACCCTGCCCAATCTCTTACGTTCTCACTCTTAACAAATGCTGTAAAACGTAATCTTTTACCTACATATTTATCGGCTCGGAAGATTTGCATTAATGTTGAAAATCCTCCATGCGTAACATTCTCTTTTGCTTTTATGTATGCAGATACTTTTCCTTGATGGACAACTTCATAATCTAACCCCATCTCATATTCAGCAGGATGACTTCCACTTAATACCCACCCTTTCGGTATACCTTTTTGCATTGAAACACCCTCTCTTTCTATATAAAATGACTGGAAGTACTTTCGATATTTCTTCGGTGGCAATTGAAACATTTTTTTAAAAGCTCTCGTAAATGCCTCTTGTGAGGAAAAACCGTATTGCACTGCAATATCAATAACAGTCCTCTCCGTTGACACTAAGACTTGCGCAGCATGAGTTAACCTTCTCTTTCGAATATAATCCGTTACACTCATCCCAATATACCTTTGAAAAATACGATGAAAATGGTACATCGATACCGCACTGTGAGATGCCACTCTTTCTGTTGTAAGCTCCTCATGTAAGTGAACCTCTATATATTCAATTGCTTTTTTTATCATTTCTTTATATTCTTCATGCATTTTAGTACCTCCTCACAACCTTAATTTACCATATACATACAAATTGTTTTTGATTTAAATTGCGGATTGAACTTTGTGAATACAAGTTAATAATTTATTTGCAACACATACATAATTACATGTTTTTTGGAAAAACTTGTATAGAACCAATTTACATAAGGAGGAAATTATAATGAGAATTTTACTATCAGTTTTATTAGCGCTTATGCTAGTACCTGTATTAACAGGATGTAAAGCTCCTGCAAAAGAAGATACAACTTCTAATAAAAAGACTACAGAAGAGGCAAAGAATGAAGCCCCTGCTGATTTAAAACTAAACTTCAATGAATTTAGTTTAGATGCAGACTATCAAGATACGAAGAAAGACTATGAGGCTGATTATAAGAATGTAGCAGCAGATAAAAAAATGGAAGCAAAACTTGAAGACCACAAATCAAATGCAAACTTTACAGGTGACGAGGCTATTACAAAATTAAGCCCACTTCTACAAGAATTAAAATTTGATAAAGATACACCTGACCAAGAAGTAATTGATCAAGTAGTAAACGTGTTCAAACTTGATAAAGACTACCAAAAGTTTGATTTAGAAGTTGTCTTCTCTGATGGAACGAAAAAAGAATATAAAAGAGAAATAAAGTGAAACTTTAATCAGTGGGGGTTTTCTTCATCCCCCACTGATTATCAGCCTTCACCAATCGGACTTTTATGGGCAGTTGACCCCCCACCTATATTCTTTGCTTTCGCTGAATTTTGAGGTGGGGGTCTTACTGCCCATTAAAGCGGGATAAAATAAAGAAGTAGGCGGTTGCCTACTTCTTTATTTTTGCATATCTTAAATCTGGTTTAGATCCAACATAATATTGAAGTCCAGATACCGTTTGTTTCTGTAAATAAGAATCCGACGGGAATATAATTGGGATTAATGGTGAATCTGTAAACATAATATCTTCTGCTTTATGCAGTAAGTCAAAACGCTTATCTTCATTTTGTTCCACTTCTGCTTCTTTCACTAAAGCATCAAATTCTTTATTATGCCATTTTGCATAGTTGTTTGGACCATCACCTGCATATAAATCTAATTTAGTAATTGGGTCTAATAAAGAACCGCCCCATCCCATATAAGCTAATTGGAAATCACTTTGCTTATATGTATCGATGTAACTCTTCCACTCTTTATTTTCTAATTTAATATCTACGCCAAGGTTTTTCTTAAACATTTCCTGCATTGCTTCTGCTACTTTTTTATGCTGTGTATCCGTTGTGAATTTTAATGTTACCTCAGGTAATGTAGACCAACCTTGTTCTTTCATACCTTCTTCTAGTAATTTTTTCGCTTCTGCTGTATCAAATTTAACGTAATCACCTTTTTCTTTACGGAAATCACGACCACCTTGTGTTTTCGCTCCTTCCGGAACGAATGCATATGCTTCTTGCGCATTATTCTTATACAGTTTTTCAACGATAAACTTACGATCAACTGCTAATGAAAATGCTTTACGTACTTTCGCATTTGTAAATGGCTCTTTTTCTACATTAAACGAGTAAATGTAAGATGAGAAGCCCGCAACACGTTTATATTCTTTATTCCCTTTTTCTTTCTCAATCATCTCTTGTGGTAAGCCACTTAATAAATCTAGTTCTTTTGATTTATACAATTGATACGCTGTTTTAGAATCTGGAATAATACGAAACTCAATTTCTTTTAACGTTACCTTTTTATCATAGTATTCTTTATTTTTTTGTACTGTAATAGCTTGGTTATGCTTCCATTCTTTCAACGTGAATGGTCCATTTGTAATTAACTCTTTTGGATCTGTTTTTAATTTGTTGTTATCATCAATTGATTTTTTAGATAGTGGAATAAACAATGAACTCGCTAATTTTTGTTTAATAGAAGCAACTGGGTGCTCAAGTGTTACCTTTAATGTTTGAGGATCAACAACTTGAATACCAACTTGGCCTTCTTCACCTTTTCCAGTATTATATGCCTCTGCACCTTTAATAAAATACATTTCTGTTGCATTCATAGAACCTGTTTTCGGATTTAATAATCGCTTCCATGCAAATTCAAAATCATTTGCTGTAATAGGAGCACCATCTGACCATTTAATATCTTTCTTTAAATGGATTGTATATTCAGTTCCATCCGCATTTACTTCTTCTTTTTCTGCTAACTCATTTTGGTATTTCCCATCGCTATCTTGCGTATATAAGCTTGAGAATAAATGTCCAATTACATAACCTGATGTGCTATCCGTTGCAATAGCGGAATCGAGTGTATATGGATCGCTACCAATATTCGTTACTAATCGATCCCCTTCTCCCTTACCAGCACTCGCCTTTTGTGCCTCTTTTTTACCACAAGCGACAGAAGTAATTGCTAATACGGTCATAATGACAAATAATAAAAACTTCTTCATCCCTACATTCTCCTTTAACCCGAAATTTTTGGTGTTGACGCTAATAATGTTTTTGTATAAGAATGTTGTGGATTCCGGAACACTTCATCCGTATTTCCAAATTCAACAAGTTCTCCTTTATATAAGACAGCCACTTTTTCACATAAGTAGTGAACCATCGGCAAATCGTGCGCGATAAATAAATATGTATAACCTTGCTCCTTTTGAATTTTCTGCAATAAATGTACAACTTGAATTTGCAATGAAACGTCTAATGCCGAAATTGGTTCATCAAGAATTAATACCTCAGGCTCACATAATAACGCCCTTGCAATAGCGATCCGTTGACGTTGTCCTCCGCTAAATTCGTGCGGGTAACGATCAATATATCGTCTATCTAATCCAACACGTTCTAGCGCATCACCTGCGACTTTATCTTTCAGCCTTTTATCGCCTAAACCGAATGACATATAGCCTTCTGTTACGCTATCGCGTACTTTCCAGCGCGGATTTAATGCAGCTGTTGAATCTTGAAAAATGAACTGTACTTTCTGCAAGAAATCTCGTTTATGAGCTGACTTCAACTTGTGGACAACTTGACCGTTATAATCAATTTGACCAGACGTTGGGCTCTCGATCCCAGCTATGAGCTTACCAAGTGTTGTTTTTCCTGAACCACTTTCTCCAATAATGCCAAGTGTTGTTCCTTTCGGAATAGAAAGTGATATTTCTTTTAGCGCTGCAATTTCTTTCTTTTTACTTCCATACGTTTTCGTTACTTGCTTTACAGTAATTAAATCTGTTGTCATGAGGCATTCACCTTCTCTTTTGATTTCGCTTGGTTATGCTCTAGAACATGCTGCCAACAATGTGAACTGTGTTCTCCAGAATATGTTGTTCTCTCTGGGAAACGATGAATGCATTCTTGTATTGCTACTGGGCATCTATTTACAAATGGGCACCCAAAGCTGTTCAATGTTTCAATTGATGGTGTTGTTCCCTCAATTGCCCTAAGTACCTTTTCAGCATCATCCATATTCGGAATAGCTTGCAATAAACTTTTCGTATACGGGTGCTTCGGTGAACCTATTACTTCTTGTATCGTCCCTTTTTCAACAACACGTCCCCCGTACATCACAACTACTCGATCTGCTACTTCACGTACAAGTGCCAAATCATGTGTAATTAATAAAATGCTCGTGTTTTGTTTTTCTTTTCTCGCCTTGAGCAACTCCATAATTTGCTTTTGAATCGTTACATCTAATGCAGTTGTAGGCTCATCTGCAATAACGAGCTTTGGGTGACAAGCAAATGCAATTGCTAAACAAATACGTTGTCTCATCCCTCCACTTAATTGATGTGGATACTGTTCAAAACGTTTCTCTGCTTCATGTATCCCTAAATCATTTAATAAGTTAATTGCAATTTCTTTTGCTTCTCTTTTCGATTTTTTCTCGTGTTGCAAAATTACTTCTGTAATTTGTCTTCCTACCTTCATCGTCGGATTTAAAGAAGACAGAGGGTCTTGAAAGATAAAAGAAATATCTTTCCCTCGAATTTGATTCCACTCTGATTCTTGTAAATTCGTTAATCCTTGAGATTGGAAAGAGATACTTCCATCATCGATGTGAATAGACTCTTGATTTAGTCCAATAATAGATTGTGCTGTAACACTTTTTCCTGAACCACTCTCTCCTACAAGTGCAACGATTTCACCTTCGTTAATAGAAAAGGAAACATGTTTCACAATCGCTTGCTTACTATTCTCTTTTTCAACGGCTAACGTTACGTTTTCTAAAGATAAAAGCTGTCCCATGTTTTTTCTCCTTTCGATTCCTTTTTACGATTTTTGGATCAATTGCATCTTGCAAACCATCACCAATTGCATTAAATGCAAACATAATGAGCGCAATCATGATTGCTGGGAAGAATAATTGCCACCATTCTCCGCTCAGTAATGTCCCGAGTGCATCGTTCGTCATCGTTCCCCAGCTCGCTGCCGGTGATTGTACTCCAAGTCCGATAAAGCTTAAAAATGATTCTGAGAAAATAGCTGCCGGAATTGTAAATGATAAATTTACGATAATAATGCCTGTTAAATTCGGAATGATGTGTCCGTATATAATCTTCATATGCGATGTACCTAATCGCTCTGCTGCAATAACAAATTCTCTTTGCTTTAAGGATAATACTTGTGCCCTAACGAGACGTGCCATGCCAATCCATCCTGTTAATGCAAGGGCAATAATAATTGTAAAAAGCCCTGGTTTCATAACGATTAATAATAAAATAACAATTAATAAATATGGGATACCGTATAACACTTCAATCCCTCGTACAATCCACTCATCAATTAACGTTCCAAGGCGACTACGTCCTCTCACATATCCACTAAAGCCACCGATTAGTACACCAATTCCTATATCAAGAGCCGCTGCCACTAATCCAACTGTTAGTGAAATTTTCCCTCCAGCCCAGGTGCGCGCCCATATGTCTCTTCCTAGATCATCTGTTCCGAACCAATGCTCACTACTAGGGGGTAAGTTTGTTGCTTCTTTTACTTGTTCACTCGCAGTAAATGACGTTAAACTTTCGCCAATCAGTGAAAAAACAATAATTAGTAATAGCGTCACTGCCCCTAAAACTGCTATAGGGTTTGATATAAACTTGCGAAACACTTCCTTCTTTCGGCTAATCGTTTGCTGCTCTTTATTTATCGTTAATTCTTTTTTCTCTTCATTCGTTAATAACTGTTTATTGATTTCATAAACTCCCATTTAAATGTCCCCCCTCCTTACGTAATAGAACGAATACGTGGATCAACAATACGGTGAATAATATCTGTAACGAAAATACAAGAAATTAATAATGCACTATAGAAAATCGTCGTTCCCATAATGACCGGATAATCCCGGTTAAAAATACTATCTACAAAATATTTTCCTAGACCAGGAATGGAAAATATTTTTTCAATAACGAAAGTCCCTGTTAAAAGTCCAGCCATTAACGGCCCAACAAATGTAAGAACTGGAACAATTGCATTTCGAAGGGCATGCCTTATAATAATCTTCTTAATTGGTATACCTTTCGCTCTTGCTAATTTAATATAATCACTCTGCAATACTTCAATCATATTAGAGCGAACAAATCTCGTAATCACTGCAATTGGTCCTAATGCTAATGCGAAGGATGGCAATACCGTATGTTCGAATGTGCCCCAAGACGCTACTGGTAACAATTCAAACTGTATAGCAAATACTTGTATAAATAGTGGCGCTAAAATAAAACTTGGAATAGATATACCGAGAATCGCAAGTAAGCTCACACTATAATCAATTACTTTCCCATGATATAGGGCTGCAAATGTACCTGCTGCAATTCCGACTAATAATGAAATAATAAGTGCTTGTAAACCAATAATTGCTGACGGACCAAATCCTGTCGTTATAATTTCTGATACACCTTGACCTGTAGATTGAACAGATTCACCAAAATCAAAATGAACTACGCCATCTAAATAAGCGACATATTGATTCCATAACGGTTCATCGAGGTGATACTTCGCCCTCATATTCTGTATTACTTCCTCTGGAAAGATTTTCGCATCTGATGAAAATGGATCCCCAGGAATGATATGCATAATCAAAAATGTTACTGTCGTAATGACCCATAGCGTGAAAACCATAACCGATAGTTTTTTAATAACATACACTTCGATAACCCCCTAAACAAATGAATTTACTTTGTTTTATTGACATATTTGTTCCTATTACTTTTCCGCTTCTTAAAATACAAAAAGCCTTGATCTTAAAAAATAAGATCAAGGCTTAATAAACGAAGGCCCATCACTTATCTTTCAAGACTTGCTTGCTGGAATTAGCACGGTGTTCCTACTACAGAACCCGCTGCTGAGGTGTCATAGGGCCAGTCCCTCTACCTCTCTGGATAAGTAAATTGCTATATTATTATTTGGTTCAAATTGTATATTTCGAATTATAATTCTGAAAAAATGAAAAGTCAATCAAATTGGATATATTTAGAAAAATCAGTTTTTAATGTCGTTTATCGAAATTACGGTTTTCACTTATAATAAAAAGAAATACTGTTAAAGGAGTTATAAGATGGATCCCTTACTTCTTGCTACTATAGGATTACCCTTAACAATCGTTATACTTGTCATCATCGGGGTCTATAAAGTGAAACTTTAATCAGTGGGGGATGTTCATCCCCCACTGATTATTAGTTGAACCAATCGGGCTTTTACGGGCAGTTGATCCCCTACCTAACTTCTTTGCTTTCACTGAATTTTGAGGTGGGGAGCTTACTGCCCGTTAATGCGAGATAAACTCTTTATTAAAAAGAAACGTATCACTTCTTTTTATACTCCATGCGATAATATTACCGGTCAAACCATTTCTGAATTTCACGAAGAACAGAAGGCATTAGTATCCGAGGATGAAGACGGAGATGGTAAGAAGAAAAAATAACCTTGCGCATACGCAAGGTTATTTTTTCGTTTCTGCTTGAAAACGTTTATAGTATGTCGATGCTGTTGAAAAATTAATTTCTATATCACGAATCAAAGATGAATCTTCTTCTTTAGCTAACTTCTGTAATTTTTTCATCGCTTGTTCTGCTTCATTTAAGAAGCCAACATACATTTCATGTTCTTGTTCTTTCGACTTCGGCACACGAATTTCTTTACGTATGTGATCTATATCTTCTAACATGCCCGTTGTTACCTTCTGCACGTCTTCTTTATATGTAGCATTCGTTATTTCCTTACCGCCCTTTTCTTTTGCCACTTCCCATAACTGTAATGCTTTATTAATTTCTTTATTCATTTTCATATCGTATTTTTCATGTACTGCACGGTATTCTTTCATCTCTTCTGTTTGCTCAGTAGATTGCTCTACCTTTTCTTTCGGTTCTTTCGTATCTTTATTTCCATTACATCCCGCTAGAAGGATCATACTTCCCATTACAGCAATACCCAAAACCTTCTTCATCTCTTCTTCTCCTTTTATCTACAGCTACTACTCATTATAGTTTCTTATATCTTCACTTGTTATTATACCGAGAACATCCTACTTTTTACACTTAAGACGATAGCTTAATATACATGCCTACATTTTTGTCACAGTATCGTCACTTTATGCAAATAACTTTTGCATCACCTTACGAAGCTGTATGCGTTATTTCAAAGAAATGAAAAAAGAGCTGATTCAAAACGTATTTGAATCAGCTCTTTTTTATAATTTAAGCCTCTAAATTTTGTCTTTGTTGCATTTCAAACTGCTTTTCACTTCTTCTGGCCATAAATAGATAACATAATACAGCACCAATTTCACAAAGAGCGATTACAACCCCCATCGGTAATGCGGTGTTACTTCCCCCAATACCTACTAACGGTGCAACAAGTGCTCCTGAGATGAACTGTAATAATCCTAATAAGGCCGATGCTGTTCCTGCAGCTTGTTTCTGATTTCTCATCGCTAACGAGAACCCAGTCGTTGAGACAACCCCGACACTTGATACGACAAGGAATAATGAGCATAAAACACCAATTAAACCTATTCCGAGCACGATTGTCAGTAATAAAGATAGGCCACCAACAGCTGCGATAATAATACCAGCAACAAATAATGTCTTCTCATTCACTTTCCCTGCTAAACGACCTGTTACCTGACTAGCAATGATAATACCGATACCGTTGATTGCAAAGAATAAACTAAATTGCTGTGGCGACGCTCCGTATATGTTCTGCAACACAAATGGTGAGCCTGAAATGTACGCAAACATTGCCGCCGTTACTAGCCCTTGTGACAATGCATATCCCATAAACAGACGATCCTTTAACAGCTTTCCGTACGTCGCCAATGTTCCTGACAATCCACCCGTTTCTCTCTCTTCGGGAGGTAATGTTTCACGTAATACGAAAGTAGCTGATATTAACATGAATACACTAATTGCTCCAAGAACGATGAAGACACCGCGCCATGTTGTAAATTGTAACAATTGTCCTCCAATAATCGGTGCCAAAATAGGCGCTGCTCCGTTTACTAACATAAGCAGTGAGAAAAACTTCGTCATTTCAGAACCTGAATACATGTCACGTACCATCGCACGTGATATAACAATCCCAGCCGATCCTGAAGCCCCTTGTAAGAAGCGCAATAACACTAAACTCCAAATAGAAGGTGCAATAGCACAAAGTAAAGAAGAAGCAACATAAATAATAAGAGCAATAATAAGAGGTTTGCGCCTTCCATAAATATCACTAATTGAACCGACAAATAATTGCCCTACTGAAAGCCCAAGTAAACAAGCTGTTAATGTTAGTTGCGCTAGGGATGCACCTGTCTGTAAATCATCCGTTAATTTCGGTAACGAAGGCAAATACATATCGATAGATAACGGCCCAATTGCCGTAAGTGTCCCTAGTACAAGAATCATCCATAACCTATTTGTCTTTACAGGTTTATATATTTCTTGATTAACTCCATTCACTTTTTCTGTTCACCCTTTCCTATACATAATGAATCGTAACAATTATAGTTACAACATAAACATACGTCAAGTATAGCGCATTTTCCTGTTTTATACTGTAAAAAAAAGCGATAGAATTTCTATCGCTTTACTTTTTCAAATTGCTATTTGCAAATTTAGATACGGAAGACATCGCCTCTCCTGTATCTAAATATGTGATTTGAATTGGATCTCCCACTTCTGTAAACATAGCATATGGGAATTTTTTCACAGGTATCATAAATACTTTTTGTTCATTCTCTAACAGTACGTACACAATTGTATTTTCACCTGATTTTTCTTTATATACACGTTTTACAACGCCTTCTTTTTGTGCCTCTTTACCACTTGAAGTCGGTCTAAATGAATCTCCACTTCCGCTCAGCGCATTTTTATAATTCTCAAGCGCTTCTTTTTGCGTCGAACCTGTTGCAAATATTTTCGCGTTAGAAGCATAGATAACTGTATGAGCACGTACTAAACCTCCGTCATCAATAACAGGTACAATCCAAGAAGGTTTACCGTACACGTTATAAATAACCGGCATCGTTCCATGCCATTTCTCTCTCTTAAAGGAATTATCCACTACTTCCGAAGCAGCTGAACCGTCCATAATTCCCTTTACTTCTTTTCCGTTATAGTAATACAACTTACCTGTACGCGCATCAATAAGCGAGTAACCTAACGCAGAATCTACTCCTTCTTTCGGGGAGGTGAAATCAGTAAAGTAATATAACGTTCCATCCTTACCGAAGATTGGTGTAACTCCTTCTTTCGTTCCCCACTCAGTCGGGATCTTCATATCAGTTTGTGAGAATTTTGTATTCCAAAATCCGTGAATATATTTACCGAAATACGTATTTAATGTAGATGCAGTCTCGTGATTTAATACGCCATCAACAAATTTAGGTGCCTTTCCTTTGTCGTATCTTTTCACTTCACCTGTTTGTGCGTCTACTACTACAACGCCCTCTACTTCAAATCCAGATCTTCCTGAAATAAATTCACCATACGTCATTGTATAATAAGGTTTCCCTTTATCATCTACTTCAAATTTAGGTTTCCCTTTAAAGATTAGATTTGGTTCTGCTTTCCTTACAACACGCTCTAAATTATTCCCGAAAAACATGCTTGGCACATATTTCATTTTATAACCAAGGTGCAGTTTCGCTTCCGCATCCGGGTTCGTACCTGACATCGTTACGTATCCTGGAATTGTCTCTGCTTTACGTGCTTTAAAAAATCCTGAAACTTCAATTGGTGCTACATATAAAGCCTCGCCATTTACCATTTGTGGCGTTAATTCTCCTAGTTCAAAATAAGCTACTTTCGGAATATCTCCAAATACTTTTTTCATCTTATTTTCCGCTGTCTTTGGCGGCACTGTAAACGGCTGATCATTTTCAGTAAATGGCTCTGAAATATCTTTCTCTACCTTTACAACAGAATCATATTTTTTTTGCGTGATTACTATATCGTGCAAATAACCAAAATAGCCGTAACTTGCTAGTAAAACAAACATTAGAAGCCCTTTTAACGTACCTTCTAATTTCCCTATTTGATTTTGTGAAAATAAAACAAGCCCAATTAAAACTGCTACTGCAACGGCATAATGAGTAAGAATCGAATCTGCTCGATCATCAATTAGCCAAAGATATTCATAGATTGCAATACCTATCCAAAATAAAACAGGAATAACTAAAATGGATGATTTCTTACCCTTTACAACCTTCTCATCCCCTTTCTTATCCACTGCTCGAAGTTTACTACCGCTTCTTGTCCATGGAATCAAAAACAAAGTGAGAATAGCTAAAATTAAAAATTTCATCAAAGGCAATGTCCCCTTTTCTTTTATTTTCCCTTTTAGTATAACAAATAAAGGGTATTCAGGTAAAAATGGGGATGATTATATTTTTTTACTACTTAATACAACTCCGCTTACCACATATAAGATAGATGCAATATAAAAAATCGTACCAATCGTAAAGAAATCTACTAAATATCCTGTTGCAATAATTGCTACTGCTCCTCCAATCGATGTCCACACATGATATTTCCCAATCTCATAACCAGCATTTTCTTGCACAACCTTTCGTGCTAACGACGTCTTCTCTGTATTACGCTGCACAGCACCTAAAACCCCCATTACAATTTGAAGAATATACACATGCCAGACTTCCGTGGCAATCGGGAAACAAAGCATTAATACTGCCATGGACCAAGCATATATAATTAATAATTTCCGATCACCTACTCTATCGGACACCTTTCCTACTACCGGATACACAAGTGCTGAAGTTAAAGCGAATAAGCCATACGCCCAGCCAAATTGCGAGAAGCTATTCCCAACGTTGCGAAGCAATAGTATATAAAAAGGAAATACCATACTTCCCGCCATCATAATTATGCTTTGTGACGCTACAAATCTTCTATATGTCATTTCGTATACTCCCTATAAAATAAATTCACAAATCTCTCTTTTGGATCCGCTTCTTTTTTCTTCTGAAGAAATTCTTCTATACGAGGATATGCCCTTTTTAACTGCTCCTTCGTTGGGTAAGAATAATACGGTAAATAATAACTACCATTATGCTTTAAAGTAACATCAATCATCTTCTGAATGACCACTTTTGTTTTCTTTATTTCATCCTCTGAGCGTCCTTGATTAATTAAAAGAACCAGTGCAAACATATCATCTTTCGCATAAGATAGTACCGCATTTTCATTCTTTTCTACATAACGAATGGTAATGTTAAGAAGATTTAATTCCTCTTCACTCAAAACATTTCGCAAGTCATCTATATATACTGCAAAACTGTCTATCGGTACGAAATACTCCTGTAAAACCTCGGTTAAATTTGGGTTATCATATTCCATAAAGGCACTATCCGATCTCATTACATTATTTCGCGTTTCGTACTTACCATTTGTACGTTCAAAATAACTTCTTTGTATATCCCAAAATGTACCTTTTCCCCAATCACTATAGCGTGATAAACCGAGTAAAAACTTTGGCGCAGCTATAATATTTTCTTCTTTTAATTTACTGTACTCTCTCAACTTCTGCTGATCTTTTGCTAATACATAATCTGTCACATACATTTCTTTTAAAAATGAATGTGGGGCAACAGAAATACGTGCTAAATGCATACGTATATCCTCATCCCTCCGCACTTTATTCTTAAAATATGAAGAGTATTCCTTATAATCTAGTACCTTCGTATGCGTTTCATACAATTCATCGTTTGTTAACTTTAGCGTCACATCTAAAATCACGCCAAACAATCCGTATCCCCCAATTACATACGGAAACAAATCAGCATTCTCTTCTCTACTTACATTACGCACCGTACCATCTGCCGTTAACAATCTAAATGACTCTACTGTATCAATTAATGCTTCATGACGAATGTCACGTCCATGTACATTTACACTTAATGAACCACCAACAGTAAAAATATTTTGCGACTGCATTACTTGAACCGCAAGACCATACGGATTGATTTTCTTTTGAATGTCATTCCATGTGACACCGCTTTGTACCCTAATCCTCTTCTTCTCCGGATTAAACTCTAATATTTCATTATATCCTTTCATATCAAGCATCGTACCGTTCGGATAATACGTCTGTCCGCCTTGGCTATGTTGCATACCTGCGATAGAAATTTTCTCCCCAGAAACATTTGCATCTTGCACAACCTGTTTTAATGAAATTTCATCTTCAGCACTTTCAACACGTTTTATTTTCGTCGGGAGTAACTTTCCTACATCGCTCATAATCGGATGATTTAATTGCTCTTTATATGTATTTACAGATGTCGCAAGCAACACTGTATAAGCCATCATAACCACCGCTATCTTTCTTTTTTTCAAATGACACTCTCCTCTTCTACATCTTTTCCTCTTCATATTGTACCTATTTTCCTATGAAGAAAGTATACAAAAAAGAGGGCACCTTATTTTAGGTCCCCTCATCAAAACTGTTACTTTGCTGCTGGCAATTGTATTGGGTCAAACTTTTCGTACGACGTATACTTTGCGTTCGTAATAATGTGTGCTTTATCCTTGCCATTACTACTCATAATCATGTCTATCTTTGCTGATTCATATTTAAAATCTTTTGTAATGATATATTCTGCATCCACTTCTTCTATTTTCGCATTTTGTGCTTGTAACATTTTCTTCTGCGTTTCATCCATGCTAGTTAACATACTTTCTGTTTCTTTCCCTTTTAATGTAAATTTCAGTTTATATTTATCTCCGCTTTTCTCCATCTTCATTTTATCTAAAACTACTTCCGGTACTTCTAATTTATCTATAATATCTTGAGTCGCTTTCATTCCACCAGCGTTTAATTGCTCCTCTGGTACGGTTATAACTTCTCCTGTATTAGGATTTTTCACCTCACCAGCAACTTTACCATCCACAGTATACACTACAACATCTGTACCGGAAATATTCATTTCAGAACGAGAATTCTTTGTCTTTGGCTCTAATTGCATCTTAGCCTTTAATATATCCATCTCTGTTCCCTCAGCTTTTACCCCTACACCATATGTCATCGTTACATGCTCTTCATTTTTAAAAGCTTCGTTCGTTTTCTTGAAAACATCCTTCGCTGCTAATTCCTTTTCTTTTTGAACTGATTCTTTTTTCGGTTCATCCATCTTTGCTGTTTTCTCATTACTACACCCTGCCCCTAGACTGATTGCAAGTACTAAACTTGAAACAAAAATAATTTTTTTCATAATGTCGCCCCCTTTCCAAAAATAATATCACCTCTTTTCCTATGAAATCTATATAATTTTTAATCTATATTCTCTATATAGCGACATGTTTAATGAAGATTTTAAATATGATATAAATAACAACAACTCATTTCAGGAGGTCATTATGAAAGCAATTATTTGCACAAAGTATGGACCACCTAACGTTCTTCAGCTTCAAAATATAGAGAAACCTACGCCTAAAAAGAACGAAGTATTAGTTAAAATTCACGCAACAAGTGTATCGACTGGAGATTGTAGAATACGCGGTTTTAATAGTCCCCTCTTATTTTGGATTCCTATGCGGATCATATTAGGTTTCAGAAAACCGAGAAACCCTATACTTGGTGTAGAATTAGCTGGAGAAATTGAGGAAATTGGAACAGATGTAACTCAATTTAAAAAAGGTGATCCTATTTTTGCATTAACAGAACTAAACCTCGGCGGTTACGCCGAGTACACATGCGTACATGAAAGTGGATTAATAACATTAAAACCTACCAATGTGACGTATGAAGAAGCGGCAGTTATTCCTTTTGGTGGAACTTCAGCATTGCATTTCCTGAGAAAGGGCCTTATAAAAAAAGGGCAACAAGTGCTCATATATGGTGCCTCAGGATCGGTAGGAACAGCTGCTGTACAACTTGCTAAATATTTCGGTGCGACCGTTACGGCTGTTTGTAGTAATTCAAATTTTGAACTCGTTCAATCTTTAGGAGCTGATAAAGTAATTGATTATACGAAAGAAGATTTTACTAAGAGGCGCGAGCGCTACGATATTATATTTGATGCAGTTGGGAAGTATAAAAAATCCCTTTGTACAAATACATTAACACCCAATGGAAAATATGTATCTGTTAATGGAATGATGGCAAAGGTAAGTAAAGAGGATATGATTCTACTAAAAGAACTAACTGAAACAGAACATTTAAAACCTGTTATTGATAGAACTTACCGATTAGAAGAAATTTCTGAAGCGCATATGTATGTGGAAAAGGGACATAAAAAAGGTAACGTTTCGATTACCTTAAAATAAAATATATTCAGAAAATAACATTGACAATTCTTTTTGTAAGATTTACTATTAGTACCATATTAAAAAACTACATACACATACTCTTATCAAGAGTGGCGGAGGGACTGGCCCGATGATGCCCGGCAACCGAGCTTATGACGTATAAGCTAAGGTGCTAATTCCTGCAAAACGAGTTTTCGTTTTGGAAGATAAGAGAGGATCCTATTTTGTCTATTCGGCACCTCTCTTATTTTTGAGAGGTGCTTTTTATTTTGGAACGTATATGAAGGGGGAACTATAGATGAAAAAAGTATTATTGAGCATTGTAAGTGGAGCGGTATTATTGTTAGGTGCATGTGGTGCTAATTCCGATAAAGAGGTAAAAACGTTAGATGAGAAAAAGATTACTGTCGGCGTAACGGGTGGACCGCATGAACAAATTTTTGAAAAGGTGAAAGAAGTGGCAGCGAAAGACGGACTCGAAATTGATGTAAAAGTATTTAATGATTATGTAGCACCAAACGTATCTTTAGATGAAAAAAGCCTCGATGTAAATAGCTATCAAACGAAATCATATTTAGACGTATTTAAAGCTGAACGCAATATGAAATTAACTGAAGTATTTTCAACAGTAACATTCCCTATGGGCGTATATTCTAAAAGCTTAAAAGATGTAAAAGACTTAAAAGAGGGCGATGCGATTGCTGTGCCAAATGATCCAACGAATGAACTTCGAGCTTTAAAGCTATTTGAAAAAGCAGGTGTTTTAAAAGTGGATCCAAAGGCTACAGAAAAAGCGACTGCGAAAGATGTAATTGAAAATCCGAAAAATTTAAAGATTGTTGAATTAGAGGCATCTCAATTACCGACACAACTAAGTGAAGTGAAAGCAGCTGCAATTAATACAAACTTTGCATTAGGTGCAAAATTAAGCCCTGCGAAAGATTCTATCTTCCGTGAAGGAAAAGATTCACCATATGTGAACTGGGTCGTTGTTCGTACTGAAAATAAAGATGATGCCGTTGTAAATAAATTAAAGAAAGCTTATCAATCTAAAGAAGTAAAAGAATTTATCGAGAAAAAATTTGATGGTTCTGTTTTACCGTCTTGGTAGGAGCTGACGATAATGATTGAATTAAAAAATGTATCCAAAGTATTTACAACAAAAAAGGGGAATGTGGAAGCTCTTAAACCTACTTCCCTCCAAGTAAAAAGGGGCGAAGTATTTGGAATCATTGGATATAGCGGCGCTGGTAAAAGTACATTAATTCGATGTGTAAATTTATTAGAAAAACCAACGACAGGAAATATCATTGTCAACGATCAAGACTTAACAACTTTATCAGCAAAGGAACTTGCAAAAGCGCGACAAAAAATCGGGATGATTTTTCAAGGATTCAATTTACTTAAAACTGTTACCGTTTATGAAAATATTGCATTACCGTTACGCCTTGCTGGCATTCCAAAAACGGAGATCGAAAAAAGAGTAGAAAAATATTTACGCATTGTCGACCTTTTCAACCGAAAAGATGCCTATCCGAGTGAACTTTCTGGTGGTCAGAAACAACGTGTTGCCATTGCACGTGCACTATCCCATGAACCAGAAGTGTTATTAAGCGACGAAGCAACGAGCGCTTTAGACCCAGAAACAACGGAATCTATTCTTGATCTATTATTAAAGATTAATGAAGAAATTGGGATCACAATTTTATTAATTACACATGAAATGAATGTCATCCAGCGTATATGTGACCGAGTTGCTGTCATGGAACATGGAGCAGTAGTTGAAAGCGGGACTGTGAAGGATATATTCACAAACCCACAACATGCAACAACGAAAAAATTCGTAAATAGTGCATTTGCAGCGAAGATTCCTGAAGACGTACAGAAAGAGCTACAAAGAACCGGAGAAATCGTAACACTTTCATTTATAGGAACTTCTCCTGGCGAACCAGCGTTAGCTATCGCTACAAAACGTTTTCAAGTGTATCCGAATATTTTATCCGGTAATATTACACAGTTAAAACATGAAGCATATGGGAAACTGATCATTCATATGCAAGGTGAAAAAACTGAAGTAGACCGTGCTTTATCATTTTTACAAGAGCAAGGGATCATCGTAGAAGGAGGTAGAACAGATTATGGGAAACAAGTCCTTTTTGGATGAATGGGGTAAAGTCATATGGGAAGCAACCATTCAAACATTTCAAATGACATCTATTTCACTATTCATCTCTATCCTTATTGCACTACCACTTGGCGTCACACTTGTTTTAATGAGACCTGGTGGGCAGCACGAAAATAAAATCATTTATCCAATTCTGGATACAATTATTAATATCATTCGCTCTCTTCCGTTTATCATTCTACTATTCTTTATTTTACCTTTTACAAAGTTTCTAATGGGAACATCGATTGGTGTGCAAGGTGTCATCGTACCACTTGTCGTATTCACGGCCCCTTATATTGCAAGGTTAATGGAAACGGCTTTATTAGAAGTGGATCGTGGTGTTATTGAAGCTTATCAAGCGATGGGCATTTCTACTATAAAAATCATTTGGCACGTTATGGTGAAAGAAGCTCGTCCCTCCCTTGTACTTGGGTTAACAATCGCAACAATCGGCTTAATTGGCGCAACAGCAATGGCTGGACTTGTAGGTGCTGGCGGTCTTGGTGATTTAGCATATCGATTTGGGCATTTACGATACGAACCGGAAGTAATGTATGCAACCGTCTTTATTTTAATTATCCTCGTTCAAGGGTTACAGTCTTTAGGTAACGGTGTTGCACGAAGATTGAAAAAGGATTAAAAAAGAAGGTATCTCACCCTAGTGAGATACCTTCTTTTTATCTTTTAAACCCACCTTCAGAATGAATAACTTGTCCCGTAATCCATTCTGCTTCTTCACTTACTAAAAACTTAATGAGTCTTGCTGCATCCTTCGGCTCACCAATTCTACCAAAAGGAAACATCGGCTTTAATCCTTGCTTTATCTCCTCAGTCATCCACCCTGTACTAGTTGGGCCTGGATTAATTGCATTCACTGTTATTCCTAGGTGAGCTACCTCAGCTGACAACGTACTCGTAAGGGCGTCAATTGCTCCCTTCGTTGTTGCATACGCTAGTTCTCCTGCCATAGGTCCTTGAAATTGTCCCGACGTCATGTTCACAATTCTACCACCAGATTTCTTATCAAACCCTCGGGCAAATTGACTACTTAACAATGTAGTCGCGCGAATATTTACCATGTAGTGCTTATCTAATTCTTCAGCAGTCAAATTAGAGAAGTCATTATTCGTAGAATATGCTGCATTATTAATTAATATATGAGGGTAGCCCAGTTGTTCAGTAACTTTATTTATAAGCTCTTTCGGCGCATCATTCTGAGTTAAATCTAACTCCATACTTGATACTTTAACACCGTTTTTTAGTAACTCTTCTTTTAATTGTATTTGTTCACTTTGCTCAACGCCCCAAGGCATCTCTTTATCGTACGCTGTCCAATACGTAAAAAATATATCGTATCCTGCTTCAGCTAATTCTTTACAAATCGCTGCACCTATACCATCTAGACGACTTACCCCTGTCACAACTGCTATTTTATTTTTCAAGTGATTCATCATATACTCCTCCAATTTAAAGGACGCATACTTTATATAAGAGATATGAATTTCCCTATACATTATCCTTACAAAAGGGATGTACAAGCCAAATATGCAGTCCTTGAATGATTTACAGATAACTAAATAAACCCTCACTTATGAGAGAAAAATTTATCTATCTAGTTTCTAATCATTACAAGCTCATCCACATATTAAGTCCTTGTCCCCTTTCCATATATCTCTATTTCTATCATACCAATATGATGAAATATTTCAAATGATAAAAAAATAAAAGTCAATATTCCATGCCGACCTTCTACTAATTTTAATATATTACAATAACTAAATAATTAAAATAATTCGAAAAACACTGGTAAATACTGGCTCTATTTTTTATAATAAAATGTGGGGCTAATGTGAGAGTCTAGTTTTACACAAATAGGGGGAAGAAACATGTCAAAAAAATTACTTTCTTTATTTTCTACAGTAATCGTAGCAGCGTTTGTAATAACCGGCTGTGGTCAAAGCGATACGACAAATAAAGAACAAAAAGAAAATACAACAAAAGAAAGCAAAGCAGAAAAAACGGATACAAAGAAAGAAAATAAACCGGAAGAAAAAAAATCCGAAGATAAAAAAATTGAAGAGAAAAAGCCTGAAAATACAGCTACTAGCTCAAGCGATTACTCTAAGCTGATTTCCTATATGGAAAAAGAAACAGGTGGTAAAACAAAAGTCCTTTTTGAAAATAAGGAACCACAAGTTTATAAAGCTGAGGATGTTTCAGTATCAATGAACAGTTATACAGTAGTTGAATTAAATGGATTCCATACAAACTTCGATATTCCGTTTAATCGTCAAACAGAGGGCGGAGTTATTCTTGTGAACTACAGCGTAAAAAATAGTTCAGCTAAAGATATTTATTATATGCCAGCATTGGACATGTCATTTACTGGTGCGCAGAAAACATATAGTAACTATAAAGACTTAATTCCAAAAGAAGACCAGCTCCCAACTAAGCTAGCTCCAACGAATGATTACTTAGTAAAAGCAGGAGAAACTATTTCTGGTTATATCGCTTATCCATTCGGAAAAGATGATTTAGCGAAAATTTCAAGTCTCTCAACAGTCTCAGTCACAGTCCCAACTGCACAAGCGAATAAAGGAAAATTCGATGCTCCAATCGGAAGTCCTGGAAGCTTTTCATTAAGTTTAAACAAACAAGGTGCTGAAAAGGTTGCAACAAATAACACTTTCTACCAAGATAAAGCTACAGCTAATAACATGGGCGATAAAAAAATGTTAAAAGAGAAATCAAGCATTAATAACAGCCAAGAATTAGGCGCTGTTAACATTACATTAGACGGATATCAATTTACTCAATTCACACCAAATTCCGTCGAAGCTCCACGCTTTGCAAATTTCAAAAATGGAATTGTTCTATTAACAGTGAAATTCAAACTTGATAACAAAGATACTCAAGATGTTTCACTATCTCCTATAAGCTCTACATTGAGAGTGAATGATGGTACACAATATACGATTAATGAAGGTATGCTACTAAATTACGACTATAACGCTGCAGTTAAAACTGGAACATCTGGAGAGTTACTACAAGTCTATATATTAGATCAAGAGCAGTATGAAAAGATTTGGAAAGACAAAAGCTTTGAGATTGAGTTAGGACCTATGAGAAATAAAGAAGCAAAAGATATTTCACAAGGTAAAAAAGCTAAATTTGCATTACCTAAATAAATTACTAAATATATAATAGAAAGGGCATATAACATATGATTGTTATATGCCCTTTTTATTTGTATAAAAACACCATTTTTGTTCACACTTTATCCATTGTGAATCTTTTCACAATGGATATATAATAAACATGTAAATAAAATATTGGAGGGATTTCAATGGTTATCAATTTTTTAAGGACTGATAAACGTGCTGCTTTCATATTATTATTTTTACGATTTTACATAGGATATGCATGGCTCGCTGCTGGGATAGGTAAAGTTTTCGGACAATCTTTTGATGCAAGTGGTTTTCTAAAGGGCGCTATCGCTCAAGCGTCAGGTGACCACCCTGCCGTACAAAGTTGGTGGGCAGATTTCCTTCAACACTTTGTTCTTCCAAACGCAGACCTATTTAGCTTTTTAGTTCAATGGGGAGAAATTTTAGTAGGTCTAGGTTTAATTTTAGGCGGATTAACAAAAACTGCTGCATTCTTTGGAATTATAATGAATCTTTCATTTTTACTAAGTGGAACTGTTAGTGTAAACCCAAACCTGCTTATTTTAACTATGTTCATTTTAGTTGCAGGTCATAACGCTGGACGCATTGGATTAGATGGCTATGTTTTCCCTAAACTTTTCCGTAAAAACAACCATGAAACATATAAATTAAGTAAAACTGCGTAGTAACAGTTTACTTTTAAAATATAAGTAAGAAAAGAGCCTACGTATAGGCTCTTTTCTTACTTACTCCAAATTTAAACTCTTAACGAACCGCGAAATCCTCTAGCAGCATAATAGGAATCTGCTCCATTGTGGTATACAAAAACGTGTCCGAAGCGATAATCGCAAAATAGAGCACCACCGAGTTCTCGAATATCTGAAGGTGTTTGTACCCAGCTTGATGATTTCATATCGAAATCCCCAAGTTGTTGCAACTCTCGATATTGTTCTTCAGTTAATAATTCAATGCCCATAGCAGTTGCCACATCAATAACGTTATTTTCTGGTTTATGTTTTTTTCTTGCCTCTAACGCTTCAAGATCATAACAAAGACTTCTGCGGCCTTTAGGACTCTCCTTTGAACAATCATAGAAAGTATACTCGTCCTTCTCTTCATCATAACCAACAACATCCGGCTCACCGCCAGTTACTTCCATTTCATGAATTGACCATAATTTTTCAGTATTAGTAGCCAGTTTCGCTTCAACTTTAGCCCATTCAAGACCTTCATGGCGGTTCATGTTTTTCTCAAAACGAGCTTGTAATACTTTTAATAGTTCCTCACGTTGTTCTACAGATAACTCATTTTTATTTGCTGTCATATTAGTCCTCCGAATTACGTTTCCTTATAATCATAATGGTTTGCATACAGTTTACAACAATCTGACCCGATTACACAACGAAAAATCCCTGTACGAATATCCATTATATAGTACGAAATCCCTCCATACTTTCCCCAAGAATATAATGTGAAAACCACATCAAGTTCTGCTTCATAATAGCTACATGAATTCCTGGCTGATCAGAACTATATGCCATTCCTTTAAATATAATTAGTTCTGTATCAACTTCCATATCTCTTAATCCTTCATATAGCTCATATGCATTTGTAATTGGAATTCTTACATCCTTTTCTCCATGTTGAATTAACGTAGGCGTACAGGCTGATTTAATATATGTCATTGGTGATGTTTTCTTATATATATCCGGATCATTCCATGGAGTATTTCCTAAATACATGCTAATAAAGTAAGGGATATCTGTATTTACATAATGGGTACTCCAGTTAGTGATTCCGCCCCCAACTGAGATAGCTTTAAATCTATCACTAAATGTAGAACAGAAAGCAGATATATATCCTCCGTTACTCCATCCCATAACTCCTACTCTATCTTTATCTACCATCCCTTTTTCAACTAGTGTATCCACTCCAGATATAACATCATCATAATCAGCAAGTCCTTGTTTTCTATAGTTTGCTTTTAAAAATTCATTACCATAACCAGAACTTCCTCTATAGTTTGGCTCTAAAACGACAAAGCCTTTTTCGATAAACTGTTCAATCGGATATTTCTCATTGAAGCACTCTGAAAATAGCGGAAAGGACGCCCAATTCGGACCACCATGGATTAATACTAATAAGGGATATTCTTTATTTGCCTCAAACTCTACTGGGGTTGATAAAACACCTTCTATTTCAAGACCATCACTACTTTTCCATGAGATGATTTCTCTATTACTTTTAAGCCTGCCTTCGAAAAAGCTATTTTCATTCGTTATTTTTTTATCGTCTAAATAGATTTCAAAGGTTTCATTTGTTATAGCCTTATTATAAGTTATATGATTTCCATCCCTTGTTATAGAGGCATCCATTATAAAGCCATCTACTTTTTCACTTAACATTTCCACCGTGCCATCCTCACATAGCAAACCAATACGGTAATTCGTTTTATCCTGCCATCTAATTAAAATCCCTTTATCCGTCCACTGTAATGGCATAACGGTACTATCAAAATTGATTAAAGGTTCAATTACTTCTCTAGTATTCATATCATATATCTCTACTGTACTATCTTGTATATGATTTCTATAGTAATCCTTCTCTCTTATGCTTGCTGCGTAACATATATTATCGCCCTCGGGAGAAAAGCAGACGCTCCCTCCTAACAACTTATCCATATTCATTTTTTGTAGTTCTCCAGCTTCAACATCTAATATGTAGAGATCACCATTCATATAATCGTTTAAGCTTGGTGTAGCCATACATACAACCTTTTTCCCATCATTTGAAACATCAAAGTTATGTATATAAAAATCCTTACCATCCGTTAGTTGATAAACACCGTTAATCTCGCGTTCCTCTTTATCATTTTGTATCACCTTTTCTATCTCAATGTAGTATAAACAATTATTTCGATGTTCCTTACCTACACGGTGGAAATCTCCATATAGTTCCTTACGTTTCTTTATTTCCTCACATTCTTTCGACTGTGCAACATAATAAAAACCTTTACCCGTGGGATCCCATTTAAATGTACTAATCCCTTCTTCCTCATCAGTCATTTGAACCTCACTACAACCATCTATTGATTTAACAAAGATCTGATTTGTATTAGCCCCTTCACCGCCCGGACTAAGATATGCAATAGTCTTAGAATCTGGAGACCATAATGGGTGCGTACTATCTATATCTCCAGTTGTTAGTGAGTAACTCTGCCCTCTATCTTTCTCATATATCCATACATGACTTCTATACGTATTGTCTTCCCAGTTAGCACTCTTCTTAACAAATGCTACGTTTTCGCCATCATCACTTATATTTGTACTCGATAAGGTCGGTAATGAAATAATCTCTTCTATACTTAAATATGTTTTTGCTTTCACTTTCATTAATAAAGCCCCCTTATAATGTCCATGAATCTATCGTCTCTTCTCGTCATAATAAAGAAAATTGTTCACGAATACTTAAAATGATAGCTGAAAATTCAGATAAATAAAAGTAGAACTTTAATTAATAGGATTCTGTCTACTTATCAGTTTTAGGTGTTCTTTTTTTGGCATAAAAATACCCCTTTAGATATGTTATCTAAAGGGGTACGAATTCATAAATTTATTTTAAAGCTTTTTTGTTGGTTTTGAATAAATTTTGATAAAAAGTTTACTGCAAACTTTGATTTTATGATAGAAGAATTACTTACATTTTGAAAAAAGATTGATTAAAAATAGATTCATTCTTGTGAATTAGCGTACAATTTTTATAAAAAAGTTTGATTAAAGCTCATTGGGAATCCTTTAATCAACTATAGGAGGAATGCAATTATATAATCAAGGTTCAACAAACCTTCTTTAAAAAGCTCTATGTGTTTTCCCTCCACTTTCTATATGCTTCCGTAAATAATAATATCTATGAAGTTCCATAATGAAATGAAACAAAATAAGCGAAAGCATTGAGTATACACACATTAATACAATTGCCACCATCTGTTGTGTTGCAAAACCAAGACTGATGTTAGCAATAAGTTGCCCTAATCCTACAAAAGCAACTGCTCCTATCCCCCCCATTCCTTTCGATGATTTTGACTTTTTTCTTGGTTCCTGAAGTTTTTTAATATGATTTTTATAATAATGATACAAAGCAAAACTATATAAACCAAATGAAAAAACAAAATAAATTGGCGTTTGTAATTCTAACATTTCATATGCAAATTTTTGAGCTATAACCAATAATCCTACTGAACATACGATACCAAATACTCCTCGAAATAGAGTGTATTGTAATTGCCGTTTCCGAGGATTGATAATAATCCATATCGCCCATAGGTTCAAAAAGATAATCGGAGGAGCCACTATATATACATACAATAATCGAAAAGGATTCGCAAAAGCAGGCGCAAGAACAAATATGTCTGCTATCCCAATAACAAGAGTAATAATAGTCGATCTTATATCCTGTGCAGCATAAACAGCCATATAGTATTCAAAAGCTTTCTTATTAAAATCTATATTTTTTTGCATGTTAATTAAACCACCCCGCTACTGTTGACCAAGCTTTTTTCGCACCCGTTTTCACCATCATACCTTCAAGTAAAGTACAATTATTTTGAAATTTATTCATCTTTACAAATTAATGTAATTCATCAGTAAATGCTATTTAAATTCACTCTAATTTTATTACAAAGCAAGTCTTTTTTTCTATAATATTCAGAATAAAAACTGACAGATTTCTCAAAATAAACTTTCGGATATTTCCTCACTTCAATAACCTCTTAAACAATTTCTCTCTTAATAAAATCGGAATGTTCATTCAAAAGAAAGTAGTTTTGTTCTAAATCCGATAAAAATTCATGTTGCCTACTGGCTTTTATTCCTTTTAAACGAGTTGAACGACCTAGAGAGGATACATCTTGAATTTTCAGCCATGGTTTATAATTTATACCGATACCTGAACCACGACCTTCTTTTATCCACTTTCCAATTTCAGGTGTTCTTTTTCATTTAAACATAAAAACACCCCTTTAGATAATCATATCTAAAAGGGTGAAGCATCACGACTTTATTTCAAATCCACACTATATTTTTATTAACCTACTAATCTCCTACTCAACCGTTACAGACTTAGCTAAGTTACGTGGCTTATCAACATCACACTCGCGGTGAAGTGCTGCGTAGTATGAGATAAGTTGTAATGGAATAACTGCTACTAGTGGTGCTAGTGCTTCGTGTACAGCTGGTAATACGAAGCTGTCACCTTCCATTTCTAAGCCTTTCATTGAGATGATACATGGGTTAGCTCCGCGTGCTACTACTTCTTTCACGTTACCACGAATTCCAAGGTTTACGTGCTCTTGTGTAGCAAGTGCGATAACTGGTGTACCGTTTTCGATTAAGGCGATTGTACCGTGTTTTAATTCTCCTCCAGCAAATCCTTCTGCTTGGATGTAAGAGATTTCTTTTAGCTTTAACGCACCTTCTAATCCTACGTAGAAGTCTACGCTACGTCCGATGAAGAAACAGTTACGCGTTGTTGCTAAAAATTGTTTTGCTAGTGCATCCATTTCTTCTTTTTGATCACAAAGTTCTATCATTGCATTTGCTACAAGTCCTAATTCGTGTGTTAAATCGAAATCAAGAACTTCACCTTTCGCTTTAGCAATATCCGCTGCTAAAATTGAAAGTACTGCAAGCTGTGCTGTGTAAGCTTTCGTTGATGCAACTGCGATTTCTGGTCCCGCGTATAACGGAAGTGTATAATCAGCTTCACGAGAAAGCGTAGAACCAGGTACGTTTGTAATCGTTAATGCTTTATGACCCATTTCATTCGTTTGTACAAGTACTGCACGGCTATCAGCTGTTTCACCACTTTGTGAAATGTAAATGAAGAATGGTCTTTCTGTTAATAATGGCATGTTATAAGAGAATTCACTTGCTACGTGCACTTCAACTGGCATTTTTGCAAACTTCTCGATAAATTGTTTTCCAACAAGACCTGCATGATAACTTGTTCCACATGCAATAATGTAAATACGATCGCTATCTAAAATTGCATTGCGAATGTCTTGATCTAATTCAATTTCGCCATTTTCATCTTGATACTTTTGAATTATATTACGGATTACAAGTGGTTGCTCATCGATTTCTTTAAGCATGAAATGAGGATATGTTCCTTTTTCAATATCACTTGCGTCTAATTCCGCTGTAAACGGTGCACGTTCAATCGTTTCACCTTGTAAGTTTTTAATTGTAATACTTTCTTTCGTTACAATTACGATTTCTTTATCCATCAATTCAATAAATTGATCTGTAACTTGTAACATCGCCATAGCGTCGCTCGCCACAACATTAAAGTTGTCACCAACACCTACTAATAGCGGGCTTTTGTTTTTAGCAACATAAATCATGTTTGGATTTTCAGCATCAAGTAATCCGATTGCATAAGAGCCATGTAAAAGAGATAGCGTATTACGGAACGCTTCTTCTACACTTAGTCCTGTGCTCACTTGTTGTTCCATAAGCTGTACGATAATCTCTGTATCCGTTTCACTTACGAACGTTACATCTTGTAAATATTCCTTTTTCACTAATTCATAGTTCTCAATTACACCGTTATGAACTAGTGTAAAACGTTTTGATGTACTTTGATGCGGATGCGCGTTTACTTTGCTTGGAACACCATGTGTAGCCCAGCGTGTGTGACCGATTCCCACGCTTGCTGCTACGTTCTCATCTACGATTTCGCGAAGTTTTGCAATACGGCCTTTTTCTTTGTATACAACAACACCGTTCTCTGCTTGTACTGCAATACCTGCTGAATCATATCCACGATATTCTAGCTTTTCTAAACCTTTTAATAAAATTTCCTTTGCATCTTGCTCTCCAATAAATCCTACGATTCCACACATGTTTAGTCGCCGTTACAAATGCTTACACTGCTCTGCGAACATGTAACGACATAGTCCGATACCATTTTTATTTATACTAAAAAACGGATTACATATTGCTAGCCCTGTAAGCTTGTAACGGCTTTCACCTTCCTCTCGATTGGGTTTAAGTCCGTATATACTTATACAGCTAGTTTGTATCCGTTCCTTTTCTCTCATCACACTTTCACCTTTGTCCACTAAGTCACCTTAATGATTTAAGTAAAAGCTTGCGGTTGTGATGAACAACCGGGAGTCATCCGCCGAAATCTCGATAAACCCCACCTCGTCAACTACACTACTTGTAGTTCTGGCGCTTCTATAATTTACAATATTTCCTTTGAGAAAAAGAACAAGACCATCTTATAACAAACATGGATAAACCGTCAATGAAATTTTTTTCATCGTCTATAAAACATATGAAAAAGGAGCACTTCTTGTGCTCCTTTTTCATAAATTTATTGAATTATTCAGCGCCAACTTCAGCTTTCACAACTTCTACAATACGATGTACATATGCGTCACAAACTTCTTGTGTTGGTGCTTCTGCCATTACACGAATAAGTGGCTCTGTTCCAGATGGACGAACAAGAATGCGGCCATCACCGTTCATTTCTTCCTCGACAACACGAATAATTTCTTTAATTTTTTCATTTTCTAACGCTAGTTTTTTATCTGTTACACGAACATTTACTAGTAATTGTGGGAATTTCGTCATCTCACCTGCAAGCTCAGATAATGGCTTTTTCGTCATTTTCATGATGTTTACAAGTTGAAGTGCACTTAACATTCCATCACCAGTTGTAATGTAATCAAGTAAGATAATGTGACCTGATTGTTCTCCGCCCAGGTTATATCCACCACGCTTCATCTCTTCCATTACGTAGCGATCACCAACTGCTGTTTTATCACTTGTAATATCGTTAGCTTCAAGTGCTTTGTAGAAACCTAAGTTACTCATAACCGTTGAAACAACTGTATTGTGCTTCAGTTGACCAGTTTCTTTCATGTACTTCGCACAAATAAACATAATTTGATCGCCATCAACGATGTTTCCTTTTTCATCTACAGCGATTAAACGGTCACCGTCACCATCAAAGGCAAGACCGATATCAGCGCCTTTTTCTTTTACTAATTTAGCTAATACTTCTGGATGTGTAGAACCTACTCCATCGTTAATGTTCATACCGTTTGGTGAAGTTCCCATTGTTGAAATATCAGCCTCTAAATCCGCAAATAAGTATGGAGCTAAAGAAGACGTAGCACCATGCGCACAATCTAAAGCGATATGTAAACCAGAGAAATCTTCTTCTACAGTTTGTTTAATGTATTGTAAATATTTTTGTCCGCCTTCAAAATAATCACTCACTTGTCCAAGGTTAGTACCTGTTGGACGTGGTAACTCATCAACTTCTTTGTCTAATAAAGCTTCGATTTCTGCTTCTTGCTCATCTGTTAATTTAAAACCGTCTGAACCGAAGAATTTGATTCCGTTATCCTGTACTGGATTATGAGATGCAGAAATCATAACACCTGCTTGTGCATCTAAAGCTTTCGTTAAATAAGCAACACCTGGTGTAGAAATAACACCAAGGCGCATTACTTCTGCTCCAGTTGATAATAGACCGGCTACTAAAGCTCCTTCTAACATATGTCCTGATATACGTGTATCACGGCCAATAATTACTTTTGGACGATCTGTATCTTTTGTTAATACATAACCACCAAAACGTCCAATTTTGAACGCTAATTCAGGTGTTAACTCCTGATTCGCAACCCCGCGTACTCCATCTGTACCAAAATATTTACCCATTATGATTCGCTCCTTTTTCTGGCTCTTTTTGATTATCTACTGTTGGCTCTTGACTCGTTTCTTTTTCTTTTTCTTGATCTTTATTTTGTTCCTGTTCCTTTTCCGGGTCAGGCTTAGGTTCAGGTTCAGGATTTTTTGGTTTTTCAGTTTGATTATCTTGGTTATGATTTGAATCTGGATTTTCACCGTTACCCTGTACTTCTTTATCTGGATTTTCTTTCTTCACAATTGTGACCTTAGCACTTTTTTGCTTTGGTTCTATTGAAATATTACCAGGACCGCTCACTTGAATGGAAACATCCTTTGTTCCCGGAGATACATTTTGCAGATTAATCGCTGCTGTTATTTGAGCAGCTGTTATTTTATCTACTATACTTGTTTCTCCTGAAATATCAACGCTTATCTTCCCATCTTGCGGCGAAAGTAGCTGGGCCGTAACATCTTTAGAAAGTCCATTTTTTTGAATCGATATACCATCAATCGTTCTTGTTTTCGTTTGTTTTGTTTTTTGTACGCCTACTGAAACCTTCACTTGATTCGGTTTTGCACTTGTTACACCCTTTGGCAATAAAACAGAGGTATCGAATGTTGTAGACTCTGTCAATTGACTAAGATCTACTTCGACCCCCTCTATCGATTGTATATTATCCAATACATCTTTTGGACCTGCTATCGTTACTTCTCGCGGGTCAACGCTAATATTTGTAACGGCCAATCCTTCTGGTAAACTCCCCTTTTTCGTATACGTTACAGGAACAGTTTTTTCCGTATTATTGGCCGTAGCTTGCGTCGCCACATTTAACGTTACACTAATTTTAGATGGACTCGTTCTTACATTTAAACGTTTTCCTTCTTTATTGTATAATGTAACTTCAGGTGTTTTCGTAACAGTTTTATTAACACCTTTTAAATCAATATACGCTTTAGCAGATGAAATACTTTCAATTTCTTCTTTCGTCCCAACTACCTCAACCGTATCAGGTTTAATATTTGATTTTTCAAGAGTAGCACCCGCTGGCATTTGATCCTCATTTGATAATTTTAAATCTACATGAACATATTTTCTCGCTTTTTCATGAAGAGTAATTTTAATTGTTGATGGCTGAACTGTTCCTTTCACATCATCTGGAAGCCCGTTCGTTTTTAAGGCAACTTCATACGTCCCTTTTTCGCTATCTCTCAAATCAACTGGTATATCAAATTGTTTTTTCGCCTTTGCTGTAGCAACTGCTGCTTTTGGGCCCTCTAACTTCACCTTGACGCCCTCTGCCGGAATACCACTTACAATATATTTCTCGTCATCATACTTAACGTTAATAGCATAATTCGTTAATGTTTCTTTCGTATCATTTGCGAAAGGTATTATCCCCGATGTCGTATTTTTTTCAGTTAAATTCGCTGACATAAAAAGCATACACGCCAATAGTAATGAGATCCCTTTTAGAAACCAATGATTCTCCATTAACTTATCCATGACGCTTTCTCCTCCAATTCCATAAAGACGAAGAAGTCGTTTTTTCGTTCGCACTAAATTCAGCTAACAACATATCTTTCAATTGTTCTGTCTTCAAATCACGATGCAACTTACCATTTTTCGTTAAAGAAATTTGGCCAGTTTCTTCCGACACAACTACTGTAATGCTATCAGTAACTTCACTAACTCCCATTGCGGCGCGATGCCTAGTTCCTAGTTCCTTAGAGATAAACGGACTTTCCGATAAGGGAAGATAACACGCTGCTGCTTTAATGGTACTTCCTTGCATAATGACCGCTCCATCGTGAAGAGGTGTATTAGGAATGAAAATATTAATGAGTAATTCCGATGATACGTTAGCATTTAGCGGAATACCTGTTTCCACATAATCACCCATACCGGTCTCTTTTGACAAAGTAATTAATGCACCAATTCTACGTTTCCCCATATATTCCGTTGCTTTTGCTATCGCTGTTGCAACCATTTCAGGCTCATCATCCTCATGGGTTCCAGTACGTGAAAATAAGCTCCCGCGTCCTAGCTGCTCAAGTGCTCTTCGCAATTCTGGCTGAAAGATAATAATAACGGCTAAAAATCCCCACGTTAATACTTGTTCAGTTAGCCAAGATAGCGTATGCAATTCAAGGAAAATACTAATCATCTTAACGACAATAATAACTGTAATCCCTTTTAAAAGTTGAACAGCTTTCGTCCCTCGGATTATAAGAATTAGCTTATATATAATAAACCATACAATGGCAATATCTAATGCCGTACTAAGATATTTCAAAATGGCCGTATCTTCAAAAGGCATGCTATCCCTTCCTCCTACTTACGAGCAATTCTATCCATATATTGAAATATTGTTTTATGCTCTATCTGTATGTATTTCCAACAACTAGTTAATTATACCATACATGAAACAAACGACAATTACAAACAACCCCCTTTAGCTCAAATTGGTAAGATGTCAAACATTTTTATCTTACAGTATAATATAAATCATTATTATACGCCTATTTTCAAATAAAAAAAGCAACTTCTCAGTTGCTTTTCTTACATTTATTTTAGTTTTTCACCGAACAAAGAACCCATTAAAGCAACCGCTGTTGTTGCCGTTCTATTTCGCTCATCTAAAATCGTATTTACCTCAACAAACTCAGCAGATGTAACAATATCAGCTTCTGCTAACATTTCCATTGCTAAATGGCTTTCACGATAAGATAAACCACCAATTACAGGTGTTCCAACTCCTGGTGCATCATGAGGATCAAGACCATCTAAATCTAATGATAAATGCACACCATCAGTATGAGATAAATACGCGATTGTTTCTTCCATAACAGCCGTCATACCCATACGATCAATCTCGTGCATTGAGAATACTTTAATGCCTTCATTGCGAATAAAGTCTTTTTCTCCTTCATCTAATGCACGTGCACCGATAATTACAACGTTCTCTTTTTTCACCTTTGGATATGCCCCGTATAAATCTACAAGCGCGGGATGTCCATATCCTAAACTTGCAGCAAGTGACATACCATGAATATTTCCAGATGGTGAAGTTTCTTCTGTATTTAAATCACCATGTGCATCATACCAAATAACACCTAAATTTTTATAATGTTTCGCAACACCAGCTAATGTACCAATAGCGATACTATGGTCGCCACCTAATACAAGTGGAAAACGTCCTTCTTCTATAATATGATCTACCTTACTTGCTAATTCGTTACATACAGTTGCAACTTGTGTAAGGTTTCTTAAGCTTGTATTTACATCTACTTCTTTTTCTCTCTCTATACATATATCTCCCATATCTTTAACGTCATATCCAATTTCTTCAATTCTTTCAATTACGCCTGCATAACGGATTGCGCTTGGCCCCATATCTACCCCGCGACGCATCTGTCCTAAATCCATTGGAACTCCAATAACTGAGATTTCTTTTTTCATAGATAGTATCCCCCTTTTGTGCCTTCACTAAATATTTTAAATCTTTTTTATAGTCTGACTCAACTCGACATTTTTCTGTATGGATATACAAATTATTCACTTATATAAGCTTTAAAACCCAAATGTTAAGACTATTCTATGTATAAAGTTAACTTAATGAAACAACTACCATCATTATTATTAGATAATAATAAAAAACACTCCTACATTTAGAAGTGTTTTTCTGATGCAATTTTCCACACTGCTGCAATATTCTTTGCTGTCATTTCAACATTCTCTTCTGCTACTTTATATGCCTCTTCTAACGTGATAGGACTCGCTGTAATACTAAATACTGCATCGATTCCTTTTTCGTGAACAGCTTGATAATTCGGAGATACAGATCCTCCAATAGCAATGACAGGAATATGAAAATGCTTCGCACGCTCCGCAACACCTACAGGTGCCTTTCCATATGCTGTTTGTTCATCTATTCTACCTTCACCAGTTATAATTAAGTCTGCGCCCTCTATATGCTGATCAAAATTTGTATAATCTAATACAATTTCAATTCCTCTCCGCAAGTTTCCCTTTAACACTGCAATAACAGCTGCTCCCATTCCTCCCGCAGCTCCTGCACCAGGTGTTTTACATACGTCACAAGATAAGGATTGTTTTAGAATATGCGCATAATGCTTTAAATTTTCATCCAGCTCTTTCATCATCTCTGCATCCGCACCCTTTTGCCGTCCAAATACGAAAGATGCTCCTTTTATTCCAACTAACGGATTATCTACATCACATGCTGCTTCTATCTTTATATGCGCTAAACGTGAATCCATTTGCGAAAAATCAATAGTGACGATCGAATGCAACGTCCCTCCAGATGGCTCTATTACTTCCCCTTCTTGATTCATAAACCTGACTCCTAAAGCTGACAACATACCCGCTCCACCATCATTTGTAGCACTTCCTCCAAGTCCTAAAATAATGTGCTCAGCTCCTTCGTCTAGCGCATTTAGTATAAGTTCTCCTGTTCCTTTCGTCGTTGTAATAAGTGGGTTTCGTTTTTTAACCGGAACATGTTGTAATCCCGATGCTGCTGCCATTTCAATAAACGCTGTCTTTTTATCTTTAGACATACCATAAAAGGCTTGTACGCTCTCTCTAAGCGGCCCTGTCACATGAAGTGATATAATTCTCCCCCCTGTAGCATCAACAAGGGCATCCACCGTTCCTTCTCCTCCATCTCCAATCGGGATCTTTACATACTCTGCTTTAGGGAAGATTGCTCCAAAACCTCTTTCTATAGCTTCACATACTTCTATAGCTTTTAAGCTTTCTTTATATGAATCAGATGCAATAACAACTTTCACAATTATCCCCCACCCTTTACTTTTACGTTTTCTTCATTTTAAACGACAAGTATGAACGTTGTCTTTTCAAACACAAAAAAAGCTTACATCATATGATGTAAGCTTCTCTATTAGATGGAGCCTAGCGGGATCGAACCGCTGACCTCCTGCGTGCAAGGCAGGCGCTCTCCCAGCTGAGCTAAGGCCCCTTAGTAATTAAGCGGAAGACGGGATTCGAACCCGCGACCCCAACCTTGGCAAGGTTGTATTCTACCACTGAACTACTTCCGCGAAAATGGTGAGCCATGAAGGACTCGAACCTTCGACCCTCTGATTAAAAGTCAGATGCTCTACCAACTGAGCTAATGGCTCGTAAATGGCTGGGCTAGCTGGATTCGAACCAGCGCATGACGGAGTCAAAGTCCGTTGCCTTACCGCTTGGCTATAGCCCATTAATATTTACTAGTATGGTTATCTTTTCAAAAAAATAAACCCTCTCAGGTTATTTTAAAGAAAATGGTGGAGGGGGGCAGATTCGAACTGCCGAACCCGAAGGAGCGGATTTACAGTCCGCCGCGTTTAGCCACTTCGCTACCCCTCCGACATTTAAAATATATATGGTGGAGGATGACGGGATCGAACCGCCGACCCCCTGCTTGTAAGGCAGGTGCTCTCCCAGCTGAGCTAATCCTCCAAAAGTGGTGACCCGTACGGGATTCGAACCCGTGTTACCGCCGTGAAAGGGCGGTGTCTTAACCACTTGACCAACGGGCCAAAAATTTTAAAACTCTTCCCAAGCTTCCAACCGGGCTTGAACCGGTGACCTCTTCCTTACCATGGAAGTGCTCTACCAGCTGAGCTATGGAAGCATAATGGCTCCGCAGGTAGGACTCGAACCTACGACCGATCGGTTAACAGCCGATAGCTCTACCACTGAGCTACTGCGGAATAATATTAGCCTGGCAACGTCCTACTCTCACAGGGACAAGGTCCCAACTACCATCGGCGCTAGAGAGCTTAACTTCCGTGTTCGGTATGGGAACGGGTGTGAC
>NZ_JBTREW010000025.1:0-70310 GCF_054823925.1 Bacillus sp. F9_6S_D1_P_5
ATAAAATCTACAAAAGATAATAAAAAACTATATGGAAAGACCGCATTTTGTTTGAAAATATACCTTAAGTTGATGGATGTGTGGTGCTACCCCTAGAAGCATTTTTAAAAAAAGAAATCCACTTTTCTGATATTATTTTATTAATCCGTTAAGCACCAAAAAAGTTATTTAAACATGGATTTAATAAAGATTAGGAGGAACAAATGATCAGTAAACTAAATCAGGTTATAAAATGTTTCCCTTGCCTGTCCTCTATTGAAGCTAAGGAATGGAATAGAACTGATATTTCTATAGTGCAAGTTCCAACCACTCCTGTAGCTTTTGCAAGGGGGCATCGCTTACACCATGCTATTTTTATTTTGGATGGCTGTGTACGCATTTATAGGGTTGGAGAGAATGGCAGGGAGATAACCCTCTATCGGGTTCAGAGCGGCGGCGTTTGTTTAATGATGATAGCTAGCATATTGGGTGATTTAGATTATGAGGCTTTTGCCGCAGTCGAAAGCGATGTTGAAGCCTTAATCATACCGGCCGAAACTTTTCGGAACTGGATACATACATACGATTCGTTAAGCAGATTTATATACGGATTATTTATTCGTAAAATGTCAACTGTGACTCAGCTTGTAGAAGAGATTGCTTTTAAAGGGATAGACGATCGGATTGCAGATTATCTCATTAAACATACCTCTCTATATTCCGACGAGATAATCATAACCCACGAGAAGTTGTCTATTGAGTTAGGTACAGCACGGGAAGTAGTTAGCCGGACACTAAAGAAGTTCGAGAAGGAGGGACTTCTTACTTTACATCGCGGAAAAATCGTAAACATCCAACGAAAGGCTCTACAACAAAAATTTAGCCGTTTTCTGTGATATAGTTACAGAAATTCTCCTCTTTTAGATTATATGATAATGAGGACAACATTCATTAAGGAAGGAAGATCTTCATGGAAAATCTAAACGGTCTTTACAAAGGAGACGATGTTCTTTATCGAAATTCTTATTTAAAACGAATTAATGAGCTTATAAAAATGGCACCAGCATCCTCAAAAGCTTTTTTAACATTTGAGAAGGAGGCGTTTGTATCTGGATTAATACCAACGAAAACAAAGGAACTTATTGCGATTGCGGTGGCTCATACGACTGGTTGTCCCTATTGTATTGATGTTCATGTAAACAAGTATAAGAAATATGGGGGAACTATGGAAGAGGTTTTGGAGGCAATTATCGTTGCATCTGCAGTAAAAGCCGGAGCAGCCTTGAGTCACGGTGTAAATGCCTTAAATGCGTATGAGAAAAACAATATGCTATAGTAAATGGTTTTGTTTATTCACTTATAATGGGATAGCATTTAGATTTAAACGGCTTTATTGGTATGATTTTAAGGATGTTTTTATTATGGAAACTAAAAAAACGAGTTTAATTCAAATCCTTTGGGATGGACCATACAATATTACAGACCTCGTAAAATTAAAAAATGAAGAAACCGATTATGGAATTTATCAGATTTATGGGAATCACCCTATATATGGTAATGACGTTCTGTTGTATATTGGAAAAGCCGATTTTCAGACTCTAGGAAAAAGAATTTCCCAAGAAAATTGGCCGGACACTAACGATTCTAACAATACTAAAATATATGTTGGAAGGTTACACGGTTCTAAAAACCCAACTGAAACTGAATGGTCAGTAGAAATTGACTTGGCTGAAAGATTGTTAATTTACGTTCATAAACCTGCATATAATGCTAAAAGTGTATCCTCGCTAAATGATTTAGAATTTCAGGATATTCATATCTTAAACTGGGGTCATTATAGATCTCTTTTTCCTGAAATTTCTGGATTAAGATGGACAAGTAAGTTAGACGAATTGGTATTTGAAATGTATAAATGGGTGTAATCTAACCCATAAATTAATTAAAATTTATAAATAGATGTGATGAAATAAAGTTGGGTGGGAACCAAACTTTATTTGTACTGTAAGAAAAGTCTTATGTAGATCAAGTAGAGGAAGGCACCTTAGGGTGTCTTTTTTTATTATTTCATTTTGTAAATTAATAAAAAAAGACTAGCAACACATACTAGTCTTCTAAATGTGGTACCGTCAGCATTTCGGAAAAAAGCCATGCTAAGAGCATGCAAGATTTTATACAGTTTTTCGGCTAATCCAGTAACAAACGAGCAACCTAAAACCGCGCCATAATAGGAATGTATAAAAAATGCATATGTCCATAGAACAAAAAAAGGAGGTTCCCCTGTGAGAACAGGATTCCTCCTTGTCCTTGCTACCGATAATAGGACGTTATGTTAACTTCACATGAATCTTTATCCATCTCTATATAGTTTTTTAAAAATAGAGATGATATGATGGATAATCATACCATTTTTTCACTTCATGTATGATTTTATAAAAAAATAACTATATATTAAGATGATGTAAATAAGGGGATATATTAGTAACAGGGGGAAAATAATGAAAAAGTTATTACAAGAAATTATAAATTGGATCAATATGACCGATGAACAGATTATTATTGGCATTTCAGGACACGGTGCTGCCGGAAAAACAACGTTCGCCAATAAGCTCATAAACCAAATGAATCAAAATAAAGTGAATTATATTAATACAGATCCATACATTGTTAGTTCGGACATACGAAAGCATGCGATTATTCACTATACATATCAAAATGAAAATCATCATTATAAAATGACGGCTTGTCATCCATCAGCGCATCATTTATCTGCTTTAGACAGAGATGTTCAGATGGTAAAATCTGGTTTAGATTTTTATACGATAGATACGCATTATATGAAAAGCGAGTTGATTTCTTCAAAAAACAAAGTGACAATTGTAGAAGGAATGTGTGTCGCATTTATTAATCCCGATTTATTTGATTTAAAAATTTACTTCTATACAGATGATGAAACGGAATTAATGAGAAGGTCTAGCCGCGATATTGCTGAAAGGGGAGCCGATATCAATTATTTAAGGCAATCTCATGAAGAACGTCGGATTCAGTACAAAGTGTTTATGCATCCATACAGTCAACGTTTTGATATTATTATCAAAAATTCCGATGAAGCAATATGTCTAGAAAAAAATACATTTGAGTTTGATGGAGTTTAAATGCAAATACTTTATTTATTATAAAAAAGAGTTTTCATTATTTATAAACATATCTTCCGATAACGAGAATTATGTAAATGAGCTGTCCATACGGACAGCCCATTTTATTTTTTGCTTAGCGTTGTCTGTTTCTGAAATGCTGGTGGTACCCCTAATTGTCGTAATAAAAAATAAAAAATAAAAAACATGTCGTGATAAGAGGAGTGGATCCCCCACTCCTCTTCTATTATCGTATTGTTGTTTAACAACATGTCTTTATAGCTAGATTTAGCCTTAAACTTCATTGTTTTTGCCTTTCAGTAAAAATGAAAATACAGTGGGTTTTTCTTTTGCACATAAAAAAGCCTCTCCACCCTATGGAAATGGGTAACACTTTGCTATAGGATCCTTCAAGTCGGAGGAAGACTCCTTAGAATTTCTTTTTTCATTAAACTAACATGTAACTTGTAGCAAATCCTTTTATTTTTTATCATGTAAAACCCCATCTACAATTAAATCAGAGCAAAAATGACTACCTGTCCAAATTAGTTTCGAGGTAATATTTTACAATTATTACTATTATATCAAATTAAAAACTATTAAAATAGTCTATTAAATATAAATGTTATATTTTACAATTTTAACAAATACTATTATTTTTAGGAGGTAGTTTCCAAGTGAATAACAAACAAAACAAAAAAATTATTAGTGCAGTTTTAGCAGGTACATTTGTGTTTGGCGTTGCAGCCCCATTAACCTTTAATGTACAGGAAGTGAAAGCCTCAGGATTTGAAACAGTTGATGAAAGATTAAGCCAAGCAGAAATTTTAGATTTATTAAAATTAGAAAAAGAATTGAAAGAAAATAATATTTCAATTGAAGATATTATGACAGGGATTGAACAAGAATTAGCTAAAGAAGTTCCTGGAGAAGCATTACCATTATCAATCAAAAATGTTGATGGTCCACAATACGGTCCTAAATCTCAAGCGGCAAAAATAGCAGCAAAACAAATGTTAAAAAATCTAAATAGAATTGGGAGAGTTGCTTGGGATAGAAGTGTAAGACAATATGTTGATAAATTACCAATTTCATGGGACAGTAAAAAAGCATTAAAAGGATATTTGAGTTATACTGTAGTTGTTAAAACTCTTAATATAGTCATTGGTTTTAGTGGAACTATTACAACAGCTATATCAAACCAGCTTAAAAAGATGGGCTGCCCTGCATGGTTAGCAGATATGACAGCAAGAGCAATTGTAACGTTGTTATTATAAATTTGAATTTCCAAAGAAGGTGGATATTCTATGAAAAAACTATTGCAAATAGCTATTACCTTTTTCGCAACATACACAATTTTACACATTATAGTAGGTTTTGATTTTAATCCAATTATTAGTTTAGTAACTAGAATTATTCAAGCCTTATTGGCACTTTGTTTATTAATTTATGTTATCAAATTTACAAGAAAAACAAATCGTTAAACTAAATCGGATTCTTCAATCACGTACATTGTAACACCCCCAATTAGGCATAGATATACTTAACAACGAAGATACCCCAAAAACAAGAAAAGGCAACTTAAAGTGTCTTTTCTTTACGAATTAAAAACCCACCTATTTCCGTAGATGGGCTTTATCTTTATTACACAATACCAAAGTATACTCTCTATTTCTCATAAAGTTTATGTAATTATACATATCTGTAAAAATAACACTAAATGAATATTACATGTAGTAAAATATAAATTGTGGACACGTTATATAAAGCAGATTCTTTTGAAAGACGTAACATATCGACCATTATAATAGATATGCCTTCACTCTATTACTGATCTCAAATCTCTTGTGCTTTGTGAACTAACAATCTGGTGTATATAGACGATTCTGTTTTATAGGATGTGTTTACACGTATAACAAAGGGATAATACGGATAAATTTATACAAAATGAATGTGGTTCAAGTCGGAGAAAGGCACCTTAGGGTGTCTTTTTTTATTTATTTTCGACAGAATATGACAAAAAAGTTATAACTGGATTTGTTATGATTTGGTAGTAATCTTACCTAACACAAATGAATGATGATACAAAGTATAAAAAGGTTATGGAGAAAATAATTAGATAGTATTTAATTCGATGAAAGCTGGTGAAATTATTGACGGTTTCTTTCTTTTGTTATGAATGTGGTGAAATAATTGAAAAATATAATTTTGATACAGTGCAAGAAAAAATAGTTGATGGTGTTGAATGTACATTCTGTGGGGCTCAAAAGAGGCTAAAATATTGCTATTATCCCCATTTTTCAGTAAATGATTTCATAAAAACTATTCAAGAACTATACAATCAAAATAAGAATGATTTAACTAAAAAATTAACATCCACCTATACAATTTTTAATGAAATTGAAGGTACTCATGAAAATTTATCTCTAGAAGATTACACCACAATCTATCACATATTAGATAGTTTACTTGAAGATGAAGTAGAATATAGTATTGATGTTAAATCAAGGGTGATTGATAATTTAGAAGACAAATTAGTACAATTTTATCCAACTGATTTAGCGATAAGTATAGTTTCTTCACTCCCTTTGATAAACACACCTTATAGAAAGCCTATAGTAATATTAATAGCCTCTACTATTGAATTACTATTTAATGTTTACTATAAAGATGCAATTAAAATCGGAAAAATAAAAGAACATAGCGATGAATTTTTATCGCTCCATAGGAAAATTAGATATTTAGATGCTAATAGAGCTAAAAGTCTAGAACAATATATAGGACAGTATGACAAAGATTTTTACGCTTTATGGGATGACTTACGAAAAATTAGGAATAAAGTTATTCATAGTAATTCATTATATATTTCGAACAAAATGATAGAAGATTATATGGTCCTATTAAAAACATCTGTTACCGTTTTTTTAAATTTAACATCCGAACTATATAGAGAACACTACACAAGTAATCACTCAAATATAATTAAAAATTAAAACACTTTTTATAATGATTGAGAAATATAGATTTGAATCATATTTCTCAATGACCAATATTCCTTAACATATTATTAAAATTAAGATAGTTCAGGTCGGAGGAAGACACCCTAGGGTGTCTTTTCTTTATGGTTTAGCGCCTACAATATCTTGTATTCCTGCCTATACCGTTTTAATGTGTTAAGATAAATTGTTAACACATTAAAACAATTATTACATAATTAATCTATAAAAATGTATTAGGTAAGGAAGCAATGGCATTCTAATCGGTGCTTTTATTATTTTAATAGAAGGAGCATATAGCATTTATGAATTCATACTTAGAAGTATTAAGTAAAAGCATCCAGTTCGGAGAAGAGACTCTAAAAAAAATAGAAAGAAAAAACGGTTTGGAAATAGAGAATAAAATAATTCTCTCTCTTTACAGAAAATTATTGGAGCAAGTTGACGGCATTTATATTTTGGCTGATCACAATCTTGAAGGACCAGGTAGAATTTTAATAAGATCTGCAATGGAAACAGTCTTAGCGCTAAAGTACATTCTTCAAGAAAAAAAATGGATTCAAGATAGGGCATTCTCTTATTATGTTTGTTTTTTGAAATCAGAATTACAGATTGCTAAAGATTCTCTAGAGTTAAATTTTAATGATGAACCTATAAATAAAAAAGAATTAGAAATTGATATTAAAGAATCTGAATCAATAATAAACCAGGGACGGTTTATTAAAGTGCTAAATGAATGGGAACGAACTAATAAAAAATCCAAATATGAACCTAAATGGCATTCCCTATTTAATGGACCAACATCAATAAAAAAGCTTGTTGATAAAGTAGCAGATGATGAAATTTCCCTTCTTTATGGCCTGTTATCAATGGAAGCTCACGGTTATCACTCATTGAGTGCATCTAACCATAAAGATTTAACGAAAGATGACTTTGCACTCAAACCTCTAAGAAACGGAATATCTGATGAAATGGTTAAATACACAAGAACACTACTAACGGGAATAACCATGAAAATGATTAAACTTATTGCCCCTGAGTGTAATCCTGATTTGATCATATTCGCAAAAGAAATAGGAATAATACCGAAGAATTATCCTTTTTCTATCCCTAAAATTTAAAATGACATAATATCATTCGAGTTAAAAAAAGACATCTTAAGGTATCTTCTTTTATTCATAGTACTAAAAAAACACGTTAAATTAACTTTTAAACGTGTTTTTCCCTAAGACAATATTTAAGATAATCTATTCCTAGACTAACAAACGGAATAATTACCGCAAAACTTAATGCATAAACCATTGTATTTATACCTTTGTAATCTAAAAATTTATCCGCTATAAATAGGACTAAAACAAATAATATTGTTGATTTTATAAATATTTTAAGAAAATCGAATTTCATAGCAATTCCTCCCCCACATTCTATAAAAAGTGCAAAATTCTTTAAATGAATGTATAATATAAACTAGACAGAGATAAAATAGCAAAGAAACAGAGTGGTAGAGACACCCTGTTTCCTATGTAATGCTCACTTATCAGTGAGTAAACGGAACATAGCTAAAAGCCACTATTTTTAGTACCCTTAGCCACTCTACAGCTACGTCAATAGCTTGAGTGGTTTTTACATATGTAAAAATAGATAAACTCAAACTTACTTGTTCTATATACTCAACGAAAGGTTCAAGGATGTACCTTTCAACGAATAACAACAATAAAGTCACTATCAATTCTTTCACATGTATCACCTCCTTCCAATAAGAACTAAAAATCAACAAGCTCTATATGTTGCTTGATTTTAGTTAACTTACCAGAGGTAGGTTGACAATCACACTCATTTAACTAACATTACTGGTATAATATAGCACAATAACTAGAATTTGTACATTATAGAGTTATTAAATTGGGATACTCATCTTATTAAATAGACTCACATCTTTAATTATTTGATCCAATGTAGCTCTAATATCCATTGCCTCTCTTCTTGTGATATAAGGTAAATTATATGTATTACCATGAACTAAGTTTCGTAACTCTCTTATTCTATCCATGATAGCAAATTGACTCTCAGTTATAATTCCTTTTTCTTTAGCCACTTTTAACATTTTAAAAAACGTATGATTATTTGTAGATGGCTGTAATAATCCATATAACATACCCTCAAAAACGCTACCACACATTAAAGCTAAAGAAAGCCATGATTCAGTTTCAAAGCTTTTATCAGCTTCCTCATAAAATAATCCAATACGATTACGTAAAGACTTATCCTTTATCCAAGGAAATAATAAACTATAATCTCTTATACCATGATAATCCAATACGATTACGTAAAGACTTATCCTTTATCCAAGGAAATAATAAACTATAATCTCTTATACCATGATAATTCAATACTACAATAACATCTTCATTTTCACTCAAAGACCTAGGATGCATTTCTGATTCCACTATTAAATAATGCCCATGTATTCGATCATTTCTAGTTGAAAAACTTACACTTATATTAGCTTGTATTGAAAAGTGTGTAATTGAAAAAGCGGGCAACAAGGGTATATAAATATGCCACTCATAAGGGTATTTACTACCAGGTTTAGTTGAAATATTTTTTATATGTTTTTTAGGTATTTCGAATAAAATAGATTTCAAAATTCAAGTCACATCCTTTTTTTCAGTGTAAAATCAATAAAAAAATTTCACGTACTATATCTGTTGTGTAAAACCAAATTCAGCAATAAGGCCTATTTTATCATCCATCCCCTTATCCTCTAACCAAGTAAGTAGCAAATCCTTTATTTATTCCTCTATCTTGGTAAGTCATTCCCCCAGGACTTAAACAACCCTATATTTTTCATCTTTTCTCCGTAATTATACTTGACTGAAGGTCTTGAGGGTTTTTATCATGTGGGAACGATTATGGAACACGGCTGGAAGGCAGATTTATCCCCTACTTTGAAAGATCACAAAAAAGTAATCGATCAAAATAGATGGATAAGCGTCTTGTTTTTGCCATGCGGTCACTTATAAGGTATCCGTATGTATAGACCCTGTTCACTCAGCGATCTTCACCGCATACATCCTTTTTCTATGGCTTGTCCTTGTAATATCGTCCCTACACGACAAACTGAATGTACTCCCTAGCACCGTAATGCTAACGATAACCACCCGAACCTTTTAGAGAATCGTCCCTGGGCAAGTTCTCGCCCACCCTCACCAGAAGAACAGGATTCTAATGAGGGGTGCTGTTTTTGTAGGCGTATACTTTGTACCCCCTGCACGACCAACAGCTAGCCACGCCGTAACACGTTCCCTCTATATAGAAGCACGGAATTACGGCTTATCAGTTTTTATTTACGTGGTATCAGGCAATTCCACGCGAACAAAAAACAAAAAAGCATCTCCAAATCCTAAATGGCCTGTACATTCACAAGACTTCTAGGTTTAGAGATGCCCGTTATATATCTTTTGGACTACAAAATAATCAAAACTAGTATTTACTAGTTGATATTTATCCAAACAATAGATAAAATGGGTATATCAAAGAAGCCTCGGAGAAAGGCATAGTTGTTTAAGGTTAGTGGTGGTACACTTCTTAAACGTTAACACTGTCGTTGAATACAGTTCATGTCTAGCCAAGTGGTGGTACACTTGCTAGAGCAAGTCATTCCCGCTAAAGGTTGGTAGCCGATAGCATATGGGAGTGGCTTTTTGTTTTGTGTTCTTATTCAATTGTCTTATCGATCTTCGTTTATATAAAATATCAAATTATGGTTTGATTTGTAGAATGTTGCTTGTTGTTTATTAAGTTACAACAAGTTTTTTTCTTTGTAAATGCCCCTGTAAGTGGGTTTACGTCATCTAACAAGCTTAAATAAAGGATAAAAAGATAGAAAGATAAAAAGATACATTTATCCTTAGATACAAAGATACATAGTTTACCTTTGTGTATCTTTAGATACAAAGATAAAAAGATAGAAAGATAAAAAGATACATCAATTATCGTTGATATTATAGTATTTCTGATAAATGTTCTGTACACGAAAAATTGAATTATTCTATTAAACATAAAAAAGATACATTTATCCTTTTACTTTTTGTACAAGCTCATGTTATCATCGAGTCGAGAATAAAAAGATAAAAAGATACATTTATCCTTTGTTACAATTATATTACAAATTTAAAAGGAGCGATTCCTGTGAAAAAAGGATACGTAATAATCAACGCCCAACAAAAAGGTGGAGTTGGGAAAACAACTGATTCGTGTATGGAATCTCTTGTGGCTTCTTTAATCTTTAATAAGAAAGTTTTATTTATCGATACTGACCTTCAAGGGAACGGTACAACGTTCTTAGCAAAATCATTTAATATTACAGAAATGCAAAAGACATTAATGAAGTGTCTTGAAGAAGGAGACCTAACATCAGGTATTGTACATCTTCATGATAACCTAGACATGATTCCATGCGGATATGATATGAGGAAATATGCTGACTTCTTAATCGAAACATTCAATACAGTTGAAGACAGAACTTTTTACCTTTCTAGATTGCTAGAAAAAATCAAATATAACTACGATTACATATTCATCGATATTCCACCTTCAACAGATTTAAAAGTGGATAATGCGATGGTAGCAAGCGACTACATTATTGTTGTTCAAGAAACTCAACAATTTTCATATGAAGGAAGTCAACGTTTAATCTTTGAATACATCCAAACATTAGTTGATGACTTTGGTTCACTCGTAAAAATGCAAGTTGCTGGAGTACTTCCTGTATTACTGCAGCAAAAACGTGCCTTACACAAAGAAATCGTTAAAAGTACAATCGCTACTTTTGGTGAAGAGAATGTATTTACTACAATTATTAACAATCACGCACGTTTAGAATGGTATCCACGAATCGGGTTACAATTTGAAGATCATCATGATAAGAGAATGCTAGCTTTATTCTGTGATATTTTCTGTGAGTTAGAAGAAAGAATTCACCTTTTCGAAACTGAGGGCGATATTGAACCGGGATATAGTTATACACAAAAGTATTTCGTAGAAAATAAACTTACTAAGTTAGGGAAGGGGATTGACATAAGTGGCTTTAATCAAAAGGGAAACGCCGCAAGAACCGAAGATAGCACAATCTGCTAATACAGAAAGAAATGTTCAGAGTACCAATAACAACATCGCACCCACAAAGAAAGTTTTAACAGCGCAAGATAGAAAGAATATAAAAGTAACTCCTGAATCATTTAGTAAGATTAAAACTATTTGTACAATGAAGAGCATGAAGAATTACGAATTTATTGATGAAATTCTAGAATTCTACATTGCAAATAATTTAACTGAACGTGAGCAACGTATTTTGAAAAACATAACATCTAACAATAAATAGTTTTAATTGATTACTAACTAGGAGTGGTACCTTTGGAAAATAAAAGTAAATCTTATGTAGTAACTGTGACGCCTATTACTGAAAGTTCAGCTTCAACTATTCAAAGTGATCAGACTAACAAGAAAAAAGAAATACAGACACTAGAGAAACCAGATCCACGTTTAGTTCCATCTAAAACTGCAAAAATTTCACCAGCTGTTTTACTAAAGATAAATACTCTAAAACCATTTATTCAAGAACAAGAGAGTATGAATAAAACTTCTATTAACAACATCATTGATATTCTTATTGAAAGCTATGTAGATACTCATCTGGCAAATCGACATTCCGAAGCATATAAAGATATGTACAAGCGTCTTTACGAGACGTTAGAAAATAAATAGAGAAAAAAGTTTTAAATAGGAGTGGTACTTATGGAGAATAATAATAATAATTCATTTGTAGTAACCGTTACACCTATTACTAATAACTTGAATTCGAATACAGATAATAAATTGCAAACACCAGAAAAAAAGAATTTTAAAAACCAACAGGGTAGTATTAAAATTTCTAGTCAATCCAAAGAGAAACTTGAAGCTCTAAATAAACTTACAAATACCAAATATGCTCACGAAATAATTGATATACTTATTAAAAGTTATGTAGAAAATGAACTAACTCCTGATCAAAAAAGAAAATTCGAATTGCTTACAGACCTATAAAATCATAGAAGTATCCCTATATCAGGGGTACTTTTTATTATGTATCCTTGTATCTAAAGATACATGTATCTTTTTATCCTTTTATCTTTGTATCTTTTTATTTTAAGTAGGAAAACAAATACTCCTGCTTTCCTTTCCCTCACCAAAACCGCCACCACGGCTTTTTCTTCTCTTTCGCCGCAGCAACCTCATCCCGAAATTTCAATCGTTTTTCCACTCATTTATTATGCACTTCTATACTTGATTTGTTTTCTTTGCTCTTGCAAACTTCCACAAAGCTACAATTAGTATGAGGAGCGGTATTGCCTGAATAAAGAGAAATCCTTCCCAAAAATCAAGTTCAGTACTATATGGAGAGTCTCAAAAGCCCTTCAGTTAAGGGAGTTGGAGGGCTTTTGTATTTATATAATCAAGATGATTGAAAGTTAGGTTTTGTAATATGACTATTTAATGTTGATTTATTGAGATTTTTGAGACCTAAAATGAAGAAATAACGTGAGAAGTGATAGTAAATTTGAAGGAAAAGCAGATAATATACATAAAAGTCTTATTGGCATGATTGACAGTTTAAGCAAGAATCATCAGGATCTAATTTATAAAATTATCCATGCAGTACCATTCCAATAGTACCATGTCTGTGTGAAATTGTTCCACCAGTACCATGTCTGTGCAGCAGTATCAAAGTAGTAATAACTACCCGTCCAGGCTCCTGTACTATCTAATTGATAATAGACATTGTTAGTTAGTACCCATCTGTTGGTTTGGCGTATGGCGTTAACATAATAGTACCAATTTCCACTGTCTTCATCTTCAACCCAGCCGTTCCTTATTGGAGAAGGAGTGATTCCTATAACATTAAACATTGTCCAATTACAAGTTCCACCATTCTGCCAATAATCACTATTACCAGGGATATAATTAGTACTAGGGTAAAAGCGCGTAAGATGGACGTGAGGTCCTGAAGTTTCTGCTGAATTATCTACGGTTCCTATGAAATCTCCTGCTTTAACTACGGAATTCAATGATAAATTATCTCTAGGGACAACGTGAACGTACTCTGTGAAGAACCCATCATTACCTCTAATCGCTATAAGATTAGCAGTTAAACAACCTGGTGGGTTCCTTACAGCGGGATCAGGATTTGCTGAAGTTGAATTAATTATTGGGCTTTTACAAGTGGAATCTCCTTTTGTATATACTACTGTTCCATCTTCTACAGCATAAACCGATACTCCCCATACAGAATTATTAAACCCTAAATCTTTGGAACTATTAAATTGTCCATGACACCCCTGATACATTCTAACTGGTTCTGTCATAGGAGGATTAAAGGGTGTACGTTGATATTGATATGGCAATTATTATTTCTCCTTTCTAATAAAAAAATTCATATTTCAATTAAAAAAGTTATAGATGCTTATCCATTTATAAACTGCTATAAATACATTTTTGTTCAAAAAGTCTAAGACGAAATACCAGGCGGTGTAGTTGGTGGTGTAGTTGGTGGCGTAGTTGGCGGTGTAGTTGGCGGTGTAGTTGGCGGTGTAGTTGGTGGCGTAGTTGGTGGCGTAGTTGGTGGCGTAGTTGGTGGCGTAGTTGGTGGCGTAGTTGGTGGCGTAGTTGGTGGAATATAACTATTTACATTTACATCTACATTCACATTATTAACAAAAGGAAAGTACTTTTGTTCCATGTCGCAGGAATGCTCGTTGTAATCTTCATAATTACAATTTTTTTTCTTTTTCGGACTACCAGGTTTATGTTTAGGCATGTTTTAAAATGATCTCCTTTCAATTTATAGAATAGCTTGTACAACTTGTGTACTATATTAATAAATGCAGCTTGTCCATTTTTGGTAACGGTATTTGTGGAGTTTCTGTATAAAATATTAACGTAAAGTTAACATAACAGCTCATTATTGGTAGCAAAAAAAAGTGGATCCCCACTCTCACAAGGGATCCACTTTTTCTTTTTCTTTTTCTATAACTCTATTTTTATAAGTTCCTACCATGGCCAGTAGTCCCTCTTCTTATCCTCCCCAGAACCTCCACCACGGCTTTTTCTTATCTTTCGCAGCAGCAACCTCATCCCGAAACTCCTGCATCATTCTCTTCGTTTCCTGCATCTCACGTAGTGTTTTCATCAGTGTCTCATCCCGCGCTTCCAATCGTTTTTCCACTCGTTCATTATGCGATTCTACGCTTGCTTTGATTTCCTCGTTATTCTGCTTCGTCTGCTCACTCAATCGCTTCTCCATCGCTAACATGCTTTGATTCATTTCTTGCACCATAACGCTATACTGTTCCTGTAGTTGCTGTTTAATGTGGAATGGCACTAAGTCCGTTTCCTCAGCTTCTTCTTGAATCAGATCCGGATTAACTTTTTCGATTTGCTGCGCTATCATCTTCGCTGCCTTCTCTAGCGTCATACCGTCATGCTTACTCAATTCAATTAATTTCTCAATCACCATAATGTCACTGTCTGTGTATTGGCGTCTACCACGATTATCCTTCTTTACTGCGAATCCTTCACGTTGCAGTACTTCCATGTACTTTCTAAGGGTGCTATCACTTATTCCTAGTCGTTTGTATACTTCACTAGCAGAATAAACAATTTCGTCCGTCATAACGTCACAACACCTCCTAGTCAGAGTATTCCATGATGGTTAAGAAATTCCTGCAAAGAAAAAAGCTCTGATTATACAGAGCTTTTAACTTAAGTATTCTATTTCTTATATTATTCAGTGACTAGAATTGACTTTCCTTTTCCATCTACTACTATACCACCCGTGCCTGGATTTAAGCCTTTAACATAATATTTTCCGTTTTCTATCGTTAATTCAAAAACGCTTCCGTCTCCAAATTCAGAATAAGCCCAACTTCCAGATACTCTTTTTTTCTCCCCTACCTCAAGTTTAATGTCATATCTAGCTATTTCTTTCTTTACTTTACTATCAGCTAATGAATTTGATTCAAATGTAGTTGCCGAAGCTCCAATTCCTCCAGTTAATACAATACCAGTTACTAGTGTTCCTATTATTAACTTTTTAAACATAAAAAATCCCCCTTTTTATAGTTTTATAGCTTGCCACCTAATCATATTTTTAAAAATAATCATTGTAAATATATAGAATTTTTAGAAATATAAAACAGTTAATTTCGAATGTTTAGTTAAGATATGTTGTTTGTTAATAACGATAAACAGTTATTTTTATATAAAGAACAATACTTGTTAGGGACAACTAAATAGCTTTAGCAATTTCAACAAGTAATCGCATAAACAACGGTATCATTTGCACCACTATATAACCAATTCCTGCGCGGCTTATTAAGGAGAATCCCCGTTCCTGGCTACCAACCTTAATGAATAGACCGCCACATAACGCTATAACGGATGCAATTAGTTAGGATACTACTTTAATCCAAAAGATAGTTAGCCCATAACCAATTCCTTATAGTTTGTTTTATTTTTTTGAAAAAACCTCTTCATAAAAGAACATACATTCGTATATAATAAGAACTAACGTTCTGTTATTTAGGGGGAATAACGGTGTATGACTATTCAATATTGCCAAATCGAATTGTTTTATGTGTAGATCTTCGTTCGTTCTATGCCAGCGTATCGTGCATTAAAATGGGACTAGACCCACTTCATACTAAATTAGCCGTAGTTGGTGATGTAAATAGGAGCGGTTCAATTGTTTTGGCTGCAACTCCACCATTAAAAGCGTTAGGCGTAAAGAAAATGGCTAGATTGTATGAAATACCACGTCGTAAAGATATCCTGGTGGTAAACCCAATTATGAGTACTTACATAAAATGTTCTAATTTCATCACTAAGTTAGCTCTGCAATACGTGCCTGTCGAGGATTTCCACCAATATTCCATCGATGAGTTCTTTATGGATATTACGGATAGTATTCACTTATTTGCTAACGATCCGTATGAGTTTGCATTGGAATTCAAACGTGAAATATATGCGAAGACACGAATCGAATGCACGATAGGAATTGGGCCGAATCCTTTAATGAGTAAGGTTGCCTTAGATGTGGAAGCAAAGAAAACGAAAGATTGCATAGCATACTGGAAGTACGAAGATGTACCCATAAAATTATGGCCAATACGACCACTGAGTAAGTTTTGGGGGATTTCAGGTAAGACAGAAGCAAAGTTAAACCGAAAAGGGATTCATTCAATCGGAGACTTGGCGCAATATCCACTGAAATACTTAAAGCAGAGCTTTGGGGTTATTGGCGAAGAACTACACTTACACAGCAACGGCATTGATTTTAGCCGAATATCAGAAAAATACGTTCCAGCCACAACTTCAATTGGTAAAAGCCAAATACTTATGCGTGATTACACCATAGAGGAATTCCCAATTATTCTACTGGAACATATTGAGGAAGTTTGTTATCGAATGCGAAGGCAAAACAAACTAGCTCAAACTATTCATTTTTCTATTGGCTACAGCAAAAATTACGCTGGTGGTTTCAGAAAAACTCACACTATGAACCGACCAACCAATTTAACAATGGATATTTATAAGATTTGTACATACTTTTTACATAAGTTTTATACTGGGGAACCCATTAGAACCATCAATGTTTCTTTAACTAACTTAATCAATGAAGGCGAAGAACAAATCTCACTATTCGATAATGTAATACAACGAGAAAAAGAAATACAACTAACTAAAGTAATGGACGAAATACGCACTAAATTTGGAAAGAACAGCATATTAAGAGGGATTTCGTATACAAATAGTGCAACAGCAAGATACAGAAACACATTGTTAGGGGGACATAAAGCATGAACAACGCTAATATGCCAAAGGGAAGAGGAATGGTTAAATGGACTCCATTCGCAGCGATGCCGGAGCAATTCGCTGGTATCCGTGAAATAGTTAAAGAAAAGACGAAGGTAGAAAGACCTACATTAACCCAGGATGAACAAGAACTGATCGAGAACATGCTATTATGTTCATTATTATCTGAAGAAGAAATACTGATTACATATTATGGAGGTGGTTTTTTACTTACTAACTATATGACCGTTGTTGATATTGACCCGCTAAATAAATCAATACTTTGCACTGATGCATTTTACAATAATATGACGTTGAAATTTATTGATATTATTGATGCAAAATAAAAGGCCGCTCACAATCGTGGCTCTTATTGTTACTTTACATACACATAAGCTTTATTTACAATTAAACAGATTTTATTTCACATAAATATTATTATACTAATCTAAAGTTTCCGTATTTACATTTTTTTCTTTTTATCTCATAATTTTAATTGGGGAAAGGGAGGAAAGAAATGGTTCAAATCAAAGTGACACCTGAAATGCTAGAAGAAGTTGCGAATCGTGCAAGTAATACCCGAATCGCATTAGAATCTATACATAATAATTTATGTAATGAAATAGATCGTTTGTGTTTTCAATGGATTGGTGCCTCTAATCAACAGTTCATTCAAATGTTCAATGATGCGCGACCAAAAGCTTTTACATCTATCAATTCACTTGTACAAGTAGAAGAAGATTTGAAACGAATCGCTGAAAAATTCCGTAACACAGATAATCAAGATGTTACAATAGAAGAAGGTGCAATGTGTGGTAAACCTTCTTCTGAAGAGAATGGCTTTGATGGTAAAAAATTAGCTAGAGATATTGCTGGTGAAATAAGTGGTGAATATGATGTTCGTCGTGTTTGGGATGGTATTGATCCATCTACTGGCGAAAAACTTTCGTGGTGGGAACGTACTGGGGCAGGTGTCATGGCTGTAGCTGGCCTTACACCAGTCGGAAAACTCGCTAAAGTTGGTAAAGGTGTTAAGATGACAGCTAAGGCTGTTGAAAGCGCTGAGGCCGCTAAAGCTGCTAAGGCCACTGAAAATTATAAAGCTCATCTGGAGAGACAAGACAAATTATTAACTCGTAACGGTGCATATCGAAAGGCAAGACGGGACGCTGGAATTCCTAACTCCACTCCACACCAAAAACCTATTCATGTGTTTGATGGAACAAGTGAAAATAGATTGGTAGAGGAATATACTAATTTTAAGGGCCAAAAAAGATTTATCATTGAGCACCGGGAAGATAAAATGGGTAGGGGTCCTCATTTCCACCTTGCAACTGATAAAAAAGGAAATCCACTAGAAAAAGGAAGATATGATCAACTTAAAGGACATTATCCTGAAAATCTCGAGGGATACAACAAGTCAGGTAAAAAATAAGTGATTAAAGGAGTTAAAAATTTTGAGTACTCTAGATAAAAATCGCATGGAGATTCTTAAAAGGAACAATCGAAGAAAAGGACTTATAAATGAACTTTCTAATCTTGTTACTATTTCTAAAGAATCATTTATGGACGCAGAATCAAATGATTTATTTTGTAAAGAATTATTTAGTAAGTTAGAAAAGGTTTCGGACAAAAAAATATTTGGTGATTCAAATTATGAACAAAATATCACTCTATCAATAGAACTGTTGAAGGAAACCGTTAAAAATATTGATTTCCCGGTTAACCAAGGAAGATTATTTTTCTTTACGGAATATGACCTTGAGGCAATTAAACTGAATATCAACGAAGTGTTTGATAACCTAGAAAATTTATCAATCGAATCAGGATTTCTAAATGGAAATGGCGACTTTGTATTAGTTGGTGACGATTTAGAATTCGGATTATGTGTTGAAAGAACAGAGTATCATTATGAATTTAGTATGTGGGGAATAACAACAGTTTAAAATACGAAAGTAAATAAGGCCGGCTCCTTTAATAGGGACCGGCTTTTCATATTACTTTACATATACATAAGCTTCATTTGTTGTTACATAGTATGTTTTCCCTTTGCTATTGTGTACTTTATATTGTGATGAACCATTGACACTTACTTTCGCATCAATCGTAAATCCTAAACCTGCATCTACAGACCCAGCAACATCTTTATCCTTCCAAGATGGAGCATCATAGAAACGTAGATTGTTAACTTTAGATACAACGCGTTTCCCTACAATAGAAGAATCTACTGTACTTTTCTTATTAAACTTCACATAAGACGGATCGTTCTTAATCCATTGTTCTCCACCAAGATTTAACCAACCATCCTTTTCAGCCCATACAACATAAGATTCCGGTTTATTTAGTTGACGCATCTTAGAATAGCTTGTATCTGGTCCTTTACGTAAATTAACGTTGTAGCCTTCAATATAAGCAATACCGTCTGTTACAGCTGTTGGAACCTCCGCTGGTTTAGATGGCTTCTCAGGAACAGAAACTTCAACACTAGAATTATTGTATGCTCGTTGTACATCCGTTCTAAATTGAGCTTCTGAAATGCCATGAGACTTTAAGTAATCAAGTGGATCTTCATGATCTGTTCCACCAAGGTATTTCGTTACATCGTAGTGAGTCCATAATCCTTTTTCTACTGATAATCCACGGTCACGTAAGATTTTAGCTAGTAACTTAACGTATTTGTCATAGCTGCGTTTGAATTTTGTATAGTCCGCTGTTTCGCATAACTCTACATGTACAAAACGTTTATTAGCAGCAGGACCGCCACCATAAGCAATGTATTTTGTATCAGCAATTTGGATTGTTTCGTCCCAATCGACTGCATAATGAACAAACGCTGAACGCCATGTACGAGACTCATATTTTTGAATATTAATAGCTGGCGCTTCAGGAGTCGCAGTACTATGTGCTACAACCCCCTCATAAGCCCCTACGCCATAACGATATGGTTGTTTGGGTAAATCAGGAATAATAAGTGTTCTATCAGCAAAAGCGCTTGTTGCAACGGATAAAACTAAAATAACAGCAAAGACTACAGAAGAAATATGTTTTAATGTCTTTTTCATTTCACATCAGCATCCTTTTTTATAATTTTTGTGTGGTCGAATAATCCACTTGCTGACAACCCAATGATGATTCCTTGAAATACATTTGTTTTGATATCTCCACCCAAAAATAAAACGCCTAGCACAATGCCAAGCGTTAAATTTAATAACGGAACGTATTTTGTTTGTAATCCAATTGTTTTTGCGATTTGTGAAAGACCAACTACAACTGCGATTATTACGCTTATTTCAATCATTACATGCCACCTCCTTTCAATAAGAAGGTTAGTGCTGCGCCAATAAGACCACCGACAATAAGTCGTAAAATCCAAGTTGTATTTGCACTAATTTTATCTAACTGTTTGTTGATATTGATAATGTCTTTTTCGTTACCTGTCGTTCGCATCTCTAAACTTTTAATTTCTAAACGAATATCCTTTATATCTTGCCTTATTTCTTGAACATCGTTTCTTACTTCTTGTAATCCTTCCACTTCAATCACCCCATCTCAAAATAAAAAGAGAAGCGAAATCGCCCCTCTTGATCTATGAATTGAATTTTTACTCAAAGCCGTATTTTGTACAAAATAAAAAGCCCACTATAGTACGCTAACTGTAATTAAATCTGCTCTTCCATTTTCAGTTAAGTATTTATCAATTCTTTCTTTATATGTCTTCATTTTTACAATGATAAATGCATACGTAAAAGCTTCATCGATTACTCGTTGTGCCATGTATTCTGCCATTTTGCATCTACTCCTTCTTATTGGATACCTGCAATAATCATTTCATCCATTGCTTTCTGCATTAGTTCCATTTGCTTTTTAAGCTCTTCTAATTCCGATGACTTTTCCGGTTGTGGTTCTACTGGTTCGGGTTCTACTGTTTTAACCCATTTCCCATCCTTAAATACAGGCTCGTAACCTAGCCACGGGCAAACCTCCAATGTGCAGTTCTCCGGAATGTCAGGCTCATAACCCACAATAATATCTTCCTCATATGGTACTTTAATAGTTTCATACTCTACACTGTGCATTACACAGTTAGGGCATTCATATTTACTAACTACTGGTAACTCCTCGCCTGTCTCTTCATCAATTACAGGCTCATACGTGCCGTCCTCAATGGATTGGTGAAGGTCACAGAGTTTTTCCTCCGTGACCACTTCTTTCTGTTCTTCACGATATAAGGTTTGTTTCTCGTAAATCGGTTTCTCATCAATAGGAATAATTTCTGTAAACTTACCTTCTGCATCGTAACAATAACCGTAATATTTAGCCATGTTTATTCCTCCTTAGTCCGCTACATATGTGATAGTCATATATACTGCTTTACCTTTTACGTTAAATAAGATATTCCCATTTGGGTTAACATCTATGAATACCGGCGTTCCATCGCTTGCGTTGAAATGAGAAGCGAATCGGTTCACGGGTCGCATATCAGCAGGTAAGTTCGCTATAGTAGTCCCTACCGCTCCGGCGTTTAGCATAACCTTTCCGGATAATGTTACTGTGTTGCCTCTTCTAGTCGCTCGTACTGGGAAGTTAACATCATCAGCAGTAGCATCAGCCGTAAGAGTTAAATTAACTAGTCCGTTTTTATCAGCAAACGCTATATCCTTGCCTTTGTACTTAAAGACGTTCTCCCCCACGGATAGAGACTGCCCTTGTGACCAAGGTGTTTCGCCCCACCCCATGTAAAGTGCGCCTTTATCAGTGTCACTGGAACGATAGAAACCTAATCCTGCTACATAAGTACTGGTAGTATCGTCCTGATATCGGAATCCCCTAGCACTCGCAGTCTTCGGCATCTGTTGGCGGAGTGTTGCTTGGGAATTTAATACAACCTCACCTGTCATCGTACCGCCTGTTGTTTTTAGGAGGTTTGACTCACCTAAGATATTGACAGTAGTCCCACTTCCTATACGTACCTCTTTTGTAGTTGGTCTGTATTCAAATGGGATAACATTTTGAGGAGCGTCCCATAGTACAAAGTAGTTAGAACCATTTATACCCATACGGATAGCTTCTGCATTATCTAAATCCCATGAGATACTTCTCCAATTTGTTCCACTTGCGGGTGATTTATCTAGGCGTAGACTACCCGTCATCGTACCGCCCGCTTTAGGTAACGCTCCCTTTGCTAATTCCCCAGCTGCGATAATTCCATCAATATCTACACCTTCAAGTTTCTCTCCAGCTTCAATTGCTTTTTGAATTACTGGGAATTCATTTGTAGATTCCATCGCTTCATCAGACATTATCGATTCATCAACAGCAAAAACAAATTTGCACGTTTCAATTACTTTATTATTAGGGAAAGTTAATCTTAATTGTGCAATCACGTTTCCGTATGCAATAAGTGTTTGTGTGCTCAATACTACATAATACCTACCTTGCATTTGGTTTACATTCTGTACATCTTGGAACACTCTTTTACCATCAGGCTTTAAAAATGCAATTTGTACCTTTGTGGCCGTTGAAAAATCCGTAACTACTTTGTCGTGAGTTACATTGATTAATAACTTGGCAGAGTTTAAATCATTCTGATAAAACCGCATTACCTTTAGTTCTTCTTCTTTTGTGGCGAAATCTTTATATTGCATTGTATCAATTGTTATTTCTCTTACTTTTAATAGTTCTGCCAAATGGATCACTCCTTTTGTTCAAAATAAAAAAGCCTGCTTGTGCACACTTTTGATTAAATCGTTTATAAGATTTTTCGTTCTAGTGCTACTAACCTTGCTTCGCGATCTTTATCTTTTGCTTCAAGTTCATCAATTTTTTCTTTTAATGCAATGATTTCAGTATCCTTCGCATTTTTTTCTTCTTGAAATGCTTTAATTTGAATAGCTAAAGATGAATATATCTCAGCGGCATTTCTTTCTTTTGTAACGAAACACTCAGGATTCTTTTCATCATCTGCAATCCAACCGTATCTAGTTGTGATATCCTTTGTGGTTAATACTGTCTCATCGTCTTCTCGGCGGTTCATCCTCATTTCATACAATTGTTCCATGTCTGTTTTTAAATTATATTGTTGAATATTTAACGCCATAATTTTTTCTAAAGCATCAAACTGTACATCTCGAATGTTTGTTTTATACTTACGTTGCGATGAAGTTTCAAAATTACTTGCCACTACAGGAGAATAAGAAGTACCTGAACCAGATTTAACCTGTAATTTACCCGCATAACCAGGTACTGCTCCATTTCTAAGTAATAATGTTTGAAATCGCAAATCCGTTTCTCCATTGTTATCCACTACATCAAGCATATTTTTTCCATTTAAGCTGCAAACAATAGAAGCCTGACTTTCCAACCATACGGTTTTAGCCCCGCCGTTTAATGTTATCCCGCCCGTTGCTTCTGCCCAAAACGAGCCACCTTGCGCATAATGCCCTATACCCTTACCAGATTTAACAGTGAAATTGCCGTTCATTCCGGCGCTAAGATTCAAATCGCCTGATCTTTTGAAAGCAACTGAGCTTACGAAATACGGGTCTCCGTAAGAATCTTTTCCGTTTATTATCCCTAAGAATCCTTGCGTTGGTTGTTGACTAAGAACAACAGAGCCATCTTGAAAACTTGAATCCCCACCTAATACAATCGTTGGCTGTAGTTGATTGACGGAATTCGTATAGTACCCAAGGTATAGACGTGTTAAATTCGACTCCATCAAGCGTATAAATTGTTTTTCGATATGAACGTAGTTAGACCCACTATCAGTGCGTAGTGTAGAACCTTTGATTTCTCCTGCTAAAATCCGTTCTGCAACTATACCTCTTCCTGTAATTGCATTCCTAAACGTTGTGCCGCCATCAGTGCTTACGCCTAATCCAGCACTATTCAAGACTACAACATAATTTGGGTTGTTCTTATCCTTCGCAATTAATCCTTGTGGCGTGATATCTAATTCACTAGTTACGCCTAAAATCATACTCGTGACGTTCGCAACCTCTGCTGCCATTGCATTGATTGGAAGTTTTTCTCTACCCTCTATCAAATCATTAATTGTTTTAGCAGCATGATCTAAATTAGACTGATACCTTTTGGTAATGTCTTGATTTCCAAAAGTTAATTGAACATCAAGTATATTTCCGCGCCAATCACGTAATACACTTCGATTCACAACACGTACTTCTGCGTCCAATCCAATTCTTTCATCAATAAGGAATACCCGATCACCAAGTCTACTCTGAGCAATCGGGTATTTCTGTTTTGTTAAATCGTGTATATCAGCAGTTACGCTAATTTTTAAACTTTCGTTCACAATCTTTTTTAAACCGTTATCCATTGTTGCATTTAGTTTGATACGACCGTCTTTTAAAGGTGGAGCGTGACGTACACCAATTCCAGGAATACTGGCAAGCGGTGATGTATACTCACGAATCAATTTAGCGCCTTTCCACCCATCTTCTTCTGTGAAATCACCATAACCTTTAGCGTATGTCCAAAATCCCGATGCATCAACTTCTTGAACTATATTTGAAGCATTCAATCTATGGCGGTACATGACGTTTAAGTCAGATCCAATTTGAGGTTCAATCGTTACAACCTTGCCCAGAATCCTGAACTCTGCTCCATAACGATTCAATGCATCTTTAAACATTTCAAGTCGGGTAGAGCCACCACCGAATCCATCCCATTGCAATGAATTATAACTTCCATTCAATTGATAAACGTAGCCACTTCCACTAAAAATAGTTGCAAAGCAAGCATTTGCAGTGAAGGATTGATTATATTCTTCATACACGCGACCATTGTCGAAGTCATCATAAAATTTCGGTACCGCTTTAATCTCAGCAGTTAATGTTTTCCCTTCACCCTGTTTTTTCAGATAAACAACTTTATATTCTGTTTCATTATCATCGACTAGAGTCCACATTTCTGAGAGTTTATTAAGAAATATTAAATTCACTTTATTGGGAGATATCTTTGCAGAAAATACACAATTCCCATTTAATTCTTCTTCAATGAGGTAAGTTACCTGTGTAATATACTCCTTATTCTCCAAATCACGTACATACATAATAAGTCACCTCACTTGTAGTAAAATCTAAAATCAAATTCTATCGTTGCTGAGGTGCAATTAAACACTTCAAAAGTATTCCAACCCGGGACTAACTCGATGAAATCTTTTTTTGTATTTCTTAAAAATTCTAATCCGTTTCTTCCGATACTCGGGCCGTTATAAATTACTATATCTGAACTAGAAAGAGGATAATTAATTGTAGCAGTACTAAAATTCGTTAGATTTTTTACCATAAAACCTGTAGAACCACCTACAACATCACTAATAACTATCTTTAATTCTTGTTCAAAAGGATGAACTGGTATATTACCGGGATTGTAAATTTTAAATTTCTGACCTGGTACGATATTATGCTTATACTTGTGCGAAACAGGATCAACTATAATACCCATTCCTGCTCCCCAAAGTCCACTCGACACATCTATACCATCGCGTTGGATATCAGATGATTTGCCAATCGATTCAGCGAATGGTAAGTCTGCTGTTTCAAATTCTATTTCACCAAATCCATATTTGAGTTGCTGATCTATATCAAATGTAGAGGAAATATTTACTTTATATCGTTTACCACTAACGATTAGATTATCTCCATTTTGATACTCTAATCGTCGTAATTCACGAATATAAAAAGATTCCGTACTTAGTATCATTTCAAATAGTTTATCTCTCGTTATTGCTACATCCAATAAGTCCTGTGCCTTAAAATAAAAAGGTACGGTTATAGTCCGTATCCCATAAGTAGATCCTGTGCTAATTCTTCCGTTCGCTCCCTCTACATCTACATAGGTAGGACGCATTTCAATCGATCCCACACGGAAGTCTTGCGCCTGAACGTTTATGTCAGATAGCTTCATAGTTTGTCCATTCATTCTTGTGATTTGCACGTCCATTAAAAATACCTCCTTACTGTGTTTTCGACTGCATTCCCTTCATTTACATGAGGTCGTACAATACGTCCTACTGTTTCACCTTCCATAACAACTTGTAGGTTATCTAATTTGTCGCCTAGATTTTTAACTGCAGCTGCCACTAATCTAGTATCATTTTGACTTGTGACATTAGCTGATTGAGAGTTAACCATTGCTTGTTGCCCAAAATCTGATGATGAATTAACGCCTGATACATATGATGGTGCTTTGTAACTCCCTGAAATAGAAGGAATTACAGGAGCCACTACATCACCAGGGAGAATATCACCCATCTGAATTGAATCTGTCAAACTGGAAAATCCATCTTTAACAGCAGACGCCATATCTAATGCAGTACGCACAAGAGGGTTTATCATACTATCCATTCCCTGATCTAAACCTTGACCTACGTAGACCCCTATATCTCTCATCACACGTGAAGGAGAGTGGATTCGGAAAAATCCGGTAATAGTATCTTTTATGGAACGACCAATATTAAACACCTGATCTATTAGTTTATTGGCGTAACTATAAATACCATTAATCATTCCAGATATTATTTGCTGACCAATTGTGAAAAAGTAGCCTACAAAACGTTGGACTGTATTTACCGCTTGCCCTAGTACCCATCCAATAGCTGAAACTACATTGTTCATTTTGTTTTGTATTCCGCCTATAATAGCGTCCCAAATTCCAACAAAGAAGTTTTTGAACATACCGCCCCAACTTTGCGCTAGACGGGTTATTGTTTCTAATTTTGAACCGAAGAATACATATAAATCTGCAAGGGCGTCATTCCAAATTTTCTTTATATCTCCCCAAAATTTCCCGAATAACCGACCTATGTCATTTCCAAACTTACCAAGCCACTTTAGGACTCTCCCAGCACCCCATAATTGCAGGTAACCCCAAATCGCTTCTAGTGCTCCGAACCAAATTTCCTTAACCCCTTCCCACACTCCAGCCCAATCGTCAGTAAAAAGGGATGAAAAAACTTTCACGATTCCAAGTATAACTTTTAGAATTCCTTGTATAAAATCACGTATCGCTTCTAACGTTCCAATCACAATCTCTTTAATAATCGGCCACGCAAATTGGAAAACTGCGACTATAATCGGCATTACCGATTTTATTATTTCACTCGCTACAGACCAACAATCGGAAAAGGCTTGTTTTATCTGGCTGCCGTTTTCTAGCCAAAACTGGGCTATTTGGGTTCCGATTGCAGTCATGAAGGACCAGATTTCGCTTAAAAATTCGCTTATTGCTTGTTTGATAGACGATACAGTATTAACAACCGTTGTAATCGTTGCCTGATTCATCCCTAACGATTTTAATAATGCTGTTCCGTTTTCTTCATCACCTGCGAACAACGCAAAAATGCCTTGCATGAATACTGCAAAGCTTGAAAAAACTTGTTTAATTGTTTCAATTACCCCTCGAACTGTTTCACCAAATGATATGATCGCTCTAGTATTCTCTGGTGACATTCCTAGTGAAGTGAGCATACTAGCTGCACCATCACTATTTCCTTGTAAAACTTGCCAAAACGCTTTAAAAACGGTTATCACGTTATTTACTGCGTTCCTAAATGGTTCTATATTTTTATACGCATAAGTAAATCCTAAAGCTAAACCTGTTATCGCAGCTGCTAGCGCCCATGCTACAGGACTGGCCATGGCTAATACCATTACCGCCGGTTTAATAATCATCCATAAAGCAGCAAACGCATCCCTCATTGGCTGTAACGCTTCAGTAAGTGACTCCATCATATCTTTATATGCTTTTGCATATTTAGGGTTCATCTCCATATTAGCTTTATGCAATTTACCATAAAACATAACTGCTCCAGCACCAACGACTAAAAATGCTTGTCCCATTCCCATAACAGATTGGTTAATAATACGAATTTGATCATTTAACTGCTTCATATTCGCAGTAGGTCCAAGGAATTCTAAAGCTAACTGAGCAGCACTGCTTCTGTTCGCCAATCGTTCCATTGCATTTGTTGCCGCTAAAGCACCCCTAGAAACATTGTATAATGGATTCCCCATGCGTTGTAAGTTACCTTGTAGTTTACTTGATGTAGTAGACATATTGTTCAACATACCAATGGTTTGCAAAATACTAGCTTGTTTCATTCTGTCTAGTTTCATAATTTCATCATTTGCGGCTTTTTCTGCCTTACCAATTCTGTTAACTTGGGCAATTAAATCCCGGGCGCTACCAGAATATGTTGCCATACTCATAGCAGCATCTAAATAAGCGAGTTTAGTTCGTTTTAACTCTTCAATATGAGGCTTCATAGCTTCTCGTTGTTCGTATTTCATTTGCCTTAATCTACGACTATATTCACTGTTAGCATTCCCCATATTTTCAATGCTACGTCGATATTCTCTGGAGCTTCGACTAGTTGATGTGACAAAATCGTTCATTTCACGACGCATCTGTTGAATCTCGCGACGCATTTGATCAGTTTCAGCCCTAAACTGAACAACTAATTCTTCTTGTGTGGCCAAATCTCTCCCTCCTTTCTAATTGAAGTTGAGAGTTTGTAAGAACTGCATATGTTCTTGTGCTTTTTGCATTTTTTCTTCTATCGTTAAATCTTGATTATTTTCTCCATTCAACTTATTGCGGTCGAATAAATCAGTTGGTTTTAACTTCTTTTTAGGGTCATGATGATAGGCTACACGCATCATCAGTGCAAACACGCTATTTGTTTGCAACTCATCAAGGTGTTGCTCATTCCGACCTATCATCATATTTTCGAATTCACGAGGGGTAAGCTCCATAACCTCGCTAGGCAATAATTTTAAATATCTAAACCCATCTTGTTGAACTTTGTCTAAGTCCTCGCGAGTAAATTCTCTTATTCTTCGACCTTCCCGAACATTTCCTCTACCATTTCCATCATCTCTGGGTTCTCCAACGCTTCTGGATTTTTGGCTAGATACTGCTTCTTCATTTGTTTTCTCAACTTTTTTGTTGTCTTTTGGTAGAAAGTACTCTCTGCTACCACCTCATTTAAAAGTTCTTCAATGAATTCTTGAGAAATTTTCCCCTCTTCAAATTGTTTTTCGATGTTCTCCATGACTTTTTCGCGTGTAAATCCTTCTTTTGTATGCATTAATCCAAAGTAGATAGCATCCACAAACAACTCTAAATCTCCTTGCATACAAGCCATTACAACTTCGTTTGAACCACCTTCATATTTTTTATTTAATTCATAGATGTTTCCAAAAGTAAGTTTTAATTCGTATTCTTTTTTATCGATTTCAAAACGCATATATATCAATCTCCTTTTAATTGGATATTATTTTCAAATTTAAAAGGACGGTAAAAACCGCCCTTTACTGACCTGCACCTTTAGGAATTACTGTGAGGGTTTCTGTCCTTACAGATCCGGATAATTTTACTTCCACTGAATAAGAAACAAATTCACCGTTAGATGAAGAACGTTCAAAAGAAGTAATCATATAATTACCTGCTTCCGCTTCTTTCGTTCGCATGTTGATTTCATAAATCTCCATATATTCACCGTTTCTAATAGCTGCCTTAACAGCAGGATAATACGGATCCCCTTCTGCTAACGTACAAGAGAAGGAACGAGTTTCTTTTCTTTTTCCATAATCGGAATATGATCTATCTTTAGATTCCGCTTCAATTTCATCAGCTTCAATATTATGAGAGTCTTCAGTCTGGTCAAATGGTCTAACTAATATCATTTGATTTGTTTGATCTTTGATTTTAGCAGCGATGATAAATTCATCACCACGGTACATTTTGTTCTTAACTGTTCCTGGTGTTTCAGCCATATATTTCACACTCCTTAATCTACATAAGCTTGTTGGTATTCAAAAATCATTGTTAGTTGCGCAGAGCCAACTCCACTTGGAGCAGTCGTTACTCTCCGAAAATAAATCGTTTCAATTGATTCACTACCATCTTCATTTCGCAGATGTACTGTGTAACCGTTACTTCTGATTTTGTTAGCAACCTTTTCAGCTGTTTGCATTGCCTTATCTGTCGTTACATTAAAAAACCTTACTACCATCGTGTATAGTAAGGTGTAATGATCCTTTGAAGTTTTATTATCATTTATAGATAAAATCGGATAATAAACGGATGGAATGACTAGTTCTTCTGGAACTTGATCATGATAAGCGAATGTATTAACAGGTAAACTTTCGTATATAAAAGCTTTCATAGAACCATGTATTTGCTCATACATAATTATCTCGCTCCATTCTGTACCCATTGCTTAAATTGGCGGTCAAATGAACGTTGAAACATCCGTTCATAAATAGCAACTGCATTATCCCAATAGGGGCGACCTTCAATAAATTTAGCGGTTAGCATCATTCCAGTTGGTGCGTGTGGATCATATTCAAAATTATGTCCTTCCCATCTACCTGGAACGAATCTCCTTACCTGCTGCCACCCATCATTTTGAAGTTTAGCGTAATCGACATTCGTCCCTATTTCTAACACTAAACCACCATCAGAGGAACGCCATACATTTCCGTCTCCACCTTTATCAAACGAATTTAGCAGTCGTCTTGTGTCTACAACCGCTAATGAGATGATTTGATTTTGCACCTCTTCTAGAAATTGAAAACCACTAGCTTCAAGCCATAAGGCAACGTTCCGATCTAGTCCGCGTGCCATACGATTCAACTTTGCACTGAACTCACGAAATCCTCTAATCGTTATTTGGCTAGCCATGGTTCACTCTTCCTCTCCGCAGTGGCTTTTATATGTGAAATCTCACCAGTAAGTGGATGTACTACTGGAAAGGGATTTCGTATATAGTAAACGACATTAGTATTCTTTTTGATTACCTTGTCATTGTGTTTTATATCTGTACCAGGCATAAATAACACTCGTATATGCTGTTCATTTAACTGATTTGGCGCAGACTGTATTGCAGTAGGTCTAGCAACTGCTACATTCTCTGCAAAGTAGCAGATTTGTTCTGCTATATCAGGAGTGTCATGGTATAAATAAACCTCTTCTCCTGGTTGCCCGTACTTCCCAGGCTTTGTTTCCTTCTGCAAATGGTAAATATCACATTGGTGGACCATCATCCCTTGCAGTGACATTATATAGCCCTCATTTTGAATGTGACTTTATTTTTGCCAGAGTTAGGTATAAATCCTTTTAATAAATTAAGCACATCGGGTTTAGTGATACTGGAACTATCCTTTGTATAAGAATAATCTCCACCACCAACACTTTCTGATTTAATCCCCTTCATAGCAGTTGTATCAGCGTTTGTATATGCATAATACTGCGCTAATTTCTTACAAGCTAGTTTTACCTCTTCAGGAATTACCGGGAATTTCGTTTTATCAGCAAAATTATCGATGTTAGGGATATTATTAATCTCTGTTTCTGCTTCAAGTATGTCCTGCTCCAATAGAGGAACAGGACGTTTCTTAACTTCAGGTAGTATAGTGTAATCTATTAATTCTTGAGCAGTAATAAGTGCCATACTTATCACTCCTCTCCTTTAGATTTACTACTGTCTTTTCGAACTACAAATTGTTCATTACCATTTAGATAATCATAGGTTTTCTTTGTAACCTTCTCTTCTTGGTCCAATAAAAAAAGACGTTCATGGACGTCATATGTTTTACCAACAACTAATTTAACGTAATAATTCAAAAGTCATCACTCCTTAACTTTGATAACTTTTGCAACTGCATCTTCCTCTTCGAACTTCACATCAACCTTCGCAGTTAAAACAATAATGAATTTACGAGCGCGAATATCCTTATCTACCTCAATTCGAATATTACGGCTCATACCTGTCACAATATTTTTAGGTGGCGTTAATAAAATATCAGATACAGTATTTTCTCCATCATTATATGGTTGTAACATAGCAATTCCCTCCACTGGAACACCATAAGCAGAAGCTAAACCACCTTGAAGTGAGACATCCCCTAAGTTAGTTTGTCGCAACGCTACTTGGTCTTTCCATTCAATTTCTAAACCATGCGATGTGTAAAACTTCCAGTCTTTAGGGTTACGTAGATACTTAGCAGGAACAGCTTTATAAGCTTTCTTAAATACATCTTTAGTAAATGCACCTGCAGAACAATCTACGACATGTGAAGTTGCTTGTTTGCGAAGCCCATCTAATAAAGCTAAATATGAATCTGTAGACGCTATATCACCATTCAGAATTAGCTCTTCGATATCTAATGCAGCACGATCTGCTATCATCTGCATGATAGTATTTTGAAGATTACCGCCCTCAATATTGTTTTCCAATGTATCATAGGTAATATGCACTTCCGCAATTACTTCTTTAGCATTTAACGTAATTGTGCTAGTTGATGGAGCAGAGCGATCAGAGTCTTTTAAAGGTACACCTTCAACACCAGGGCGAAGAATACGGGAACCAAAGCCAATTTTTTCAATTTTAAGTGTGTCTGAGGCCATTTGAACAAAACGCGAGTCCTTTAGAATAGTAGGAGAATTTTGCACCATACGTAAGAAAGTATCAGCTTGTTCAGGATTCATTAAACCACCACTAGCTAATGTGGCAAGGGTAACGTCCGCTTTTTCAATAATTGTTTTGTTATTAAGTGTCATATATATTTTCCTCCTTCAGGCTTACAGTAAGCCATTCCATACAGATTTTTTAACTTCTGCTTTCTCGATAACATCAGTATCTTGCTGATTACTAATACCTTGAGATTTCTTTAATGCTTCGATCTCTTCACGTAAAGGAGCGGTAGCAGCTTCAACAACTTTTTCCACCTTAATATCTTCTTCTGTTTTTTCCTCGTCGAGATTAAGGTGTTTCTTAACAGTAGCTAACTCTTCCTTAATTGGGCCAACAGCCTTTTCTACTGCTGAAGTTAATGTTTTTTCTAATTGTTCTTGGTTAAACTCCATATTGTTTCCCTCACTCCCTGCGTCTTCCGTTGAAGGTGTGACGCGTGTTTTTAGATTTGTTAATGACTCAATAGCAGCGTCGATATCTGTCATGTTTGGAGCACTGATTTTCTTGCCTGCTTTCTCTACTTCTTCAGCAAGAGATACAACAGGTTTGTCCTCCCATGCCTTTACAACTGCTTCTGTGTTCTTCAATTCATTGATAATCTCAACAAATTCAAGTGCGGCTGCTTCAATACGATCTAAGTCGATAGCATCGGCAGTAGGAGCATTCCATAACGATTGATAGAAAGTATCTTCTAGTGCAGAGAAAGAGGCGTTAACATCACGACGATGTTTATTCTGGTTAAATCTATCTCTAACCTCGCCTTTTTCAACTTTCTCTCCACTAAAAAAGCCCTTCATCAATTGAAAGAAGGACTTAAATTGCTTCTCTTCAGTTTTAGTTACTTCTTCTTCAATCACTTCTGTTTCTGCGACTCCTGCTAGAGAATAACCTTTATAATCTCCCTTTTGGATAGATTCCCACACTTCCTCAGTTGCCTTAGTAACAAGCACCCATGTTCCTTTTGTTATTACCTCACCGTTCACTTCCATATCAGCAGGAGCGATATATGATTCAACTACTTCACCAACTCCTGCTTGGAAATCATGGTCCTTATCAATCTGTCGATATTTCAGCATGAACTCATGAGCAGCTTTCTCGATAGTCACTTCGTCAGCGAAATCGTTATGACTATCGAGAACACCCGGTTCATAAACAATTCCATATACTAAGCGTTTTTCTTCATCATTTGATTTAATAACACGCACTTCTTTTTCAAAGTTCGGTTCTTGGTCTGATTTAGTCAAAAAGAATTCTCTTTTATTTGCACCTGCATTTACATAAGAAACGTGTGAGACTTGTAGATTCTTCAATTTTCGCTTTGTCATCTGTTCTATTCACCTCCTTTCAAATATGAATCAGCCTAGTTTTAGAAGTCTTCATTTTCTACTCAACTCCTTCAAAGTTTCTTCCCTAATCTTCTGCTTCTCTCCTTCAGATAGCCCTAATATGTTGTTATCTACTACAGGCTGAAGAACACATTTGCAATTCACTCTTTCTTTCGCACTTAACGAACTATCACGAGGAAACATACATTTCTCACCAGATCCGGGCAGTTTAAACTCTTCCTCTACCGGAACCGTTGTGCCGTCATACGCAACATGATTATCGCGTGGCTGGTTATTCTTTGCACCGCTATGACGCCACTTCTTACCTGTAACAGCAGGGGATTGGCAATATGATTCAAATTGAGAAGCGGAGCATGCTGCAAGGACTTCAGTCTGCGCTGTCCTCTTCGCTCTTTTACGGTCGAATTCCGGAAGCTTCGCAAGCTCTCCTGCTATTTCACGAATACCTTTCCCTTTCTCTAATCCTTCGTTTAAAATCCGCTCTACTGCTTTGTGAGAATTAATTTTCATGATCTTACCTAATTCATCCGACCAACTATCAATCCACTTTGTAGTTCGTTTTGAAAAGATATTAAACTGGATATCCGGGTCAATCGCATCCATAAAAGCTTTTGTCATATCTTTCATCGTGTAATCAAGAAACTTCCTTGCTGCTTTGCTCAGGCTTTTAGCAAAGGTATCCGCCCCAAATAGGCTACTAGTGACAAAGTCAATAATGTCCTTTATCTTGATCCCCTTCTCCACAGCATCTTTTTTCGTATAGTTCTTAATTCCATCGACAAGGTACTTCTTCTGTTTCCGAAGCAGTTTAGCAATTTCTTTTTCAAATTCCTCAACGTATCCTGGTAACATGTCAAATACTTCTAGATCAGTAGGCAATGAAGCTACGAAATCATCCGTATCAGCCTTTGCAATCCATTCATTAAGAGAAACTAATAGCTTATCAATCTTCTGTATTTAAATCACCTACAAAAAACCGCCTAATGGCGGAAGATATAATATAAACTTAATTGTTACCATAGCGTATTTTCTTGTGTAAATTCACCAGAAAGATACCTATATTTGAACTCATGTAATTGTTCTATAGTTGTATCGTAAACTCCATATATTTTATGAAACAATCTATGAACATCACTTTCCAAAGGTACACCACCTATTTCATCATGGTGCTCTTTTAGTTTTTCTATCATAAGATTTAGCTGTTCCTCTGAATAGTCACTTACATTTTTAAAAACTGGTATATTTAATTCTTCTAATACTAAATCCCTTATTTTATAAAAAGGGGTTACGTGATGTATTTCTAAAGCTTGTTTGCCTTGAGTGACAAAACATTTGTAACCATATATTTTCAGTGAGTCCTGTTTCCATTCCGAAATGTGTTTACGTAAAAAATCCTTTAATTCTGTTATGCCGCCCTTCCAATTATAATGATTTTCACCTCTAATAATTTCACTTCTTCTCTCAGTAGCGCAAAAAGGACAGCCAGCACCATTTTGGAAATCATGGTACCTTATGCGTATCTCTTCATCTGGGTGGAAAGGGCATTCGTATCGCATTTTTGTGTCTACATTACGGTATTCAGTTTCAAGCAATTTATAATTTCTCTTTTTGAATTCTTCTCTGACAAACTCAATAGTTAGTTTAGATAACTTACCGGAACAATAAGGGCACCCATGCCCACTTTGGAAATCGTTGTATCTTATGCTAAGAAGTTTATCTGGGTGTTTTAAACATCTATACTTAATCTTAGTTCGAGAGTTTTTATATTCTTCTAATAAGGTGTAGCCTCTTTGCTTAAACCGTTTTTCTACATATTCATTATTTAATTTCTTATGACTACCTTTTTTGGTATTGCTACAAAAACGGCATCTTGTCCCACTCATTAACGAAGAATAACTTACCTTTGTTTCTTCATTTGGATGCTTAGGACATTTAAAATGCATAGGAGTATGTGAATTTTTATATTCTGTTTCCAATAATTCATAACCGTTTTGTTCAAACGCCTTTTTAACTTCATTAATTGTTTTTTTCTTAGGCATATCTCACACCATCCTTCTCTCTATATTGTATACATATATACGTATACAATATAGAGAGAAGGATGGTGTATGTCTGTATAATCGATAGTGATGAGCAGTGCATAATATGGCTAGAAAAAAATTCACAACAACTCTAGATGAAGAATTAATTGTAAAAATAAAAGTGGATGCCGCAAGACGAGGCACAGATGTAAGTAAAATCATCGAAAATCTTATTAAAGAATACCTAGAGAAAGAACCTTCTAATTAAGTTAGTTCTTTTTTTCTTCTATTTCTAACAATAAGTCACGAACATCTTTCATGACGAATAGTAGCTCTTCATCAGTATTGCCTGCCGACTTCTGTAGAGTTTCTCCTAATCCTTTTTGCCAACCACTTACTTTACGATGTCTTTCTAAAACTAAAGCAACTGGTTGATCTGCTTCAAGAATATCATAATCAGAGAACTCTTTGTTTAGCATATTACCAGCGATATTACGTATATCTCGGAATGTTAAACCGCCCTTATCAGCCAGTACCTCAACAGTTTTAACCATATCTTCCGTGTTACTAATTTCTGACTTACGTAGGTTCACATATACGTGTTTTAATCCATATGGAAGCAAAAGAACGTTATTAATGATGAACTCTAAGCTGTTACGCTCAGGTTCAAACACCTGCTCTTCTGTAATCTCACGCACAGATTCAGCAGTTGCTCTGTTAAAGTCTCTAATGTAACCAACATATACATCTGGCAAACGGAATGCTGATTGTACCTTTTGGCGTGATTTCTCATCGTATTCAAGGAATAAGGCATCATTTTGCAATACATCCGCTAGTGATTTCAACTCTATATCAATGTTTGGCTGTGTATCACCAACTACACCTTCATCTGCATTTTCAACTTGCAGTAAGAGATATTTATGTTGATTATCTTCACCTTCGACATTTGAAACATAATCGGTAAGAGCAGCTTCGCTTTCTTCTGATAAAATGCCATTCTTCAGCAATATAGCCATCGGAATATGCCTACCTTGTTTGAAATAGCGAAGGTTTAATTCTTCTGCCTTTCTAGCCCCTACCATGTGTACAACATGCGATACCCAACGCGGAATGCCATATGGTCCATTACCAATCTTCAAATGAATGACTTCGGTAGCGTTTTTCTCTCCTAACGAAAAATCGGAAAACTCACCAGTCTCTTTATTTAAGAAACGCGGATCGCCAAACTCTTTGAAATAAGTATCTACTGATCCTACTCGTTGTACATAGCGACGGAACCTTTTCTTTCTTTTGACTTCTTTTCCGTTAATTAAGTATGTAACTTCTTGGGGGTTATCATCTTTACGAGTCACTCGCATGTACTGCGGTAACATATTTATTAATTCAGCAGGCTTTCCTTCTAAATTACGAATCGCTTCAATATAACCATTGCCAGTCGTCTCTTTATCATCAATGCCCGTTTCAAGAATCTCCTTGAATGGCTTTTCGAAGCTAAATAACGGAATAATTTCAGTATCAACTAACGTCCACTCCGCCCTCATTTCAGGAGTTTCTTTGTTATCATCTTGCTTATACTTCATTTCATGACCAAACCCAGCTATATTACGCTTGTACGCATCAATACATTGCCCAAGAATCGTACTATTTTCTCTAATCTGCTGTAGGTCTTCTATTCTATAAGGTGGCTCAATGATTTCATTTACAGCATACTTCTCATTTTCACTCTCTTGCTGGCGGGATAGTACCTGAGCACTCGTTCCCGCCGCCTTAATTACTTTGGCACTAACTTTCCTTTTATTCATCATTAAGCTGCTTCACCTCTTTTCTTTTTCCTCTTTTTACGCAGTCCATAAATAATTGTATTAACAAAGTATCTTGTTTCGTCCATATGGTGATCATTCTCTTTCAGTGGCTTATCTTCACCACGTTCAACTGATTTCTCATCCCATATATAAGAAGCGAATTCTTTAAATGTTTCGTTACAGCAATCGTTAAAATAAATAATGCCCGTGTTAAGCGCAACACCGACATTACCAATACCCTCTTTAACATTATTTCGGGCCTTATATACTTTTCGTTTGTTCCTAACTAGCAAAGCTATAAATGAAGCAGCGGACGGGTCAACTACTGTACCACGGATTGGCAAATCCCCTACAAATCCCTCAAAGTCTTCGTAATATTCCTGATCTGTTTTCTGCTTTTCTGTTTCTCTACCGCTATAACGGTACTCTTTCACCTTGTACCATACTTCTTCACCTTTTTCGATGCACTTACCCCACAATCCATATACCATGGCGTTCTGCGTACCATAGTCACAAGAGACAAAGTATTCAACGTACTCCCTTTGAATCGTAGGAACTTTATGCTTATTTTCATCAAACATATCGAATATAAGCCCTGAAGCAGCTGCCCATTCACCTTTGATATATCTACGATAGAATACGCCACTATACATGCGGTGATATCTTCTTTTCGTCTTCTCATCTAATGACAAATTATCATCCATAGAGAATTTAAGGTGCAGTAGATTCTTTTCTTTCTTTTGATCCAACCACTTCTCTTTAAACCAGTGATACGGGCCTGCCGGATTACAGTTGAACCACATTTTTGAACCAGTTACAGACAAACGGCCTGTTGCTTGGTTAACGAAACTTTGTACCATAAGTGCCACTTCATCAAAAAACATGCCAGCGGCAGTAATTCCTTGGATCAAATCCTGGGAACTTTCATCTTTACCACCAAAAATATAAAAGAAGTTTGTCACACCGTCTTTAGTAATAGTAAGCATATTCTCACTGCGGTGATCTTTAACCTTATAACCACGAGACTTCAGCATCTTTTTAAGTGGCGTTATAACGTTACGACGGTGCGAACCAATCGTTTTACCACACATACCAAAGTTCTCGCCTTCAAATGATTCCATTGCCCACATAACATAGGAAAGAGCCATCGATACTGTTTTTCCCGCACGAATAGAACCATCGCAAATAATCCCATCATAATCTTTAACGGGACTGTTAGGCTTCCACCAGGTTAATACCTTCAGCTGCTTTTTGGAGAATGGCTTAAATTTGAATGGAGCAGGTTTCTTGTTACGCTTCGGAATCGTCGTCATGGTCATCCCACACTTCCTCCACCTTGCCTTCTAGCGCTTCTTTGAAACCATCATCTTCGTATTCTTCACCATCTTCACCCTTAATACGAGCAGTGTCAGCTTTAGTTTTCTCAATGTTAGCTTTCATTTGAGTTAATTTTAATCTTCTTTCATCATCTACATTAGCTAGCTTATCGAACCGCTCAATCATAGCAGATAATGATGTCATTGCTCGTGAGTAAGCAGTAAGTAAGTTAGCTTGCTTATCCCACGCAAACTGAACCATGTAAGCTTCTCCACCTTCAGACTCGCTAATAATCTCCTTCGACATATCGTCTTTATCGCGAACATGCATGATGCGTTGCGAATTAAGAATGTTGAAGTATTGCAACTGGATAGAATTAAACAGCATATCTAATTCCGTATGGTTTTGTATTTCATCGAGTAATTCCATAGCATGCGGATCATCACTCGGAATTATCTTTCTAAACAATCCATGCGTCATAGCGTTATGGTTCCCTTTCGGCGGGCCATGCCCTACAGCGTTCTTATTACCATACTTGGGGCTCTTGTTACCCGAATTACCCACCGCATTCTTATTACCAATGGGTGCACCTGTTTTCTTTTGTGTGCGCACTTTTTCACCTTTTGTATGCACACTTTTTCTATCCCATTTATATCTGGTCTTCCATGACTTTACGATATTTACACTGACCTCATATTTTTCAGCCAGTTCCTTATACTTCATACCCTGCATGTAATCTTCTTGAGCTAACTCGTGTTTTTGTTTCACTTCATATCACCCACCACCTTCTATATTAATAGGAAGAAACTCGTTATAACTCCCCCTCATGGTAATCCCAAATTTAGTATTGAAATTCTCTAAAACTCGATGTATTATATTTTTGTGTTTTTCTCAGTTCCCAAGCCGAGAATACATCATCACTTCTGAAAAGGACCCGAACTCTATCGGGTTCTTTTTCATTCCTATCATTGTAAATCCTTTTATTTAAATGTAAAATTATAAATAAGTTCTAAAAATTCGAATCGAGGTGAAAATCATGAGAAGTTTTGGCTCATTAATGATTTCTACTGTCTGCTCAGTACTTCTTGTAATTTGGAATGCCTATGAATTCTATAACGGATTCACAACAGGGCGCACATACTACTGGATTAATGGCATCGGAGCTGTTATCTTCCTTCTATTCCTTATCCTCAACATGCGAGATTTCAAAAAGAAAAACTACAGAACCTCATAACAATAGGAGTTGATACGTATGTGGGAAAGATATAAAAACTATAAATATTCCTCAAAAGAATTAAAGTTCATGCTTTGGTTATTTGGTATTACTTGTTTTGTACACTCAGTCGCTTTCTTTGGCGGATTATTTTCTTCTGAATTCCTTTGGTTTAAAGGCCTTTGTGCTATAGGAGCATTGTTAGCTTTTATGGATATTAGAAAGAAGCATAAAAACAAAAATTATAGCGCGGCTTGAATTACCAAACACTCTTGAACTCATTTTCGAATCATTGTATTATATTTTCGGGTCTTACTTCATAAATCATTGTCAGGAGAATCTGCAGGTTTGCAGGTTCTTTTTTTGTAAAATAAAAAAGCATCCTATCTAGATGCTTTTCGCTTATTCTTTATTGCATTTCTATTGTTAAAATACCCACACCCACTCCAATACATAAAGATCCTATGAGTATGAAAAGAAATCGGAAACTCCACAAATCACTAATTATATCTACAATGCGTACCAGCACTATAATTATAAAATCTTTAAATCCACTGCAACCATTCTCTTTCGCCTCTCTAAATCCATCAATTAACGTTAGACAAACAATAAAAATACCTAAGCCAATTAACATAAGACCCCATACAAGCATTCATATATCCTCTTTTTTCTTTTATATTAACATGAAAGTATATAGAATATCAGAGTTACTTCTTTATAAAATAAAAAGCAGCTGTTAGGCTACTTAAAGTTTGGCTTATCACCAAATAAAATGATATATATATTCTCCCATTATACTTTCATCAACTCCTGCAACTCGAGCAAATCTCACTATGTCCGCTCCCTGAACAAAATACATCGTTAGCATGACTGGCACCCGTGACCACATAAACCGATAAAGCTCATCCACCCTTTGCTTAGTTGTAACAATTAAATCATTCGCAGGTCCATTAATCCATGCAGTTGTCCTAACTGAAGTAAACGGAAGATCTTTCCCATTAACCACTATTCTCGCTATAGTATGTGTTATATCCACATCGATCCCCTCATTCCAAGAATCAAATCTGTTTTCTATATTTACATAAGTATTCTTAGCTATAAGAAATGTTTAAAGTGAATTTTTTATAAAATAAAAAAGCAGCGGATTCGCTACTTTAGTTCTTTTGCTTTTGCATAAATAGTAGAACGCGGAACCCCCGTCATTTTTGAAATGTCATTTACACTTAAGCCATTTTCTTTCCTATTAAAGAATAAGTTCATAGCTTGTTTCACTTGCTTTTCATCCTGCCCTTTACGTCCCATATGTTTACCCATCGCTTTAGCTCTTTCTCTACCCTCAGCTGTTCTTTCATTAATTAAGTCTCTTTCAAACTCAGCAATAGCTCCTAGCATAGTGAACATTAATTTACCCGCAGGTGTAGAGAAATCAATTTGTTCTTTAAGAAATACCACCGCTATTCCTCGATCAGCTAATTGATTTACAATCTTATGCAAATCAAATATTGATCTAGCTAAACGGTCTATTTTACAAACAACAAATTTATCTCCTTCTCTCATGTACTCTAATGCCTTTTGCAATTCTTCTCGATCACTATTAGCTCCACTGTACTTTTCAGAATATATTTTGTCACATCCATATTCTGTTAACCTTTCAATTTGTGCATCTAAGTTTTGATCTTTTGTACTTACCCTTGCATAACCAACGATCGCCATCCAAATCACCTCAAAATAGTCTAAAAGTCTAAAGAATTATATACTTTTATTTTAGACTATCTTCTAGACATTAACAACTATCTGTTTACAAAGTTTTTAACCTATAAATTTCCCCTGTACAAAAGGGTCAACTTTTAGACGGGGAAAAAGAGATTTTCGCCTTCGTTGTGTTCGTTTGTTTTGTTTAAATGGGCTAATCTATCAATTCTATTAAATTCATTAATTATACTATTACATATTAATGATTAATATATATACTATAGTAGATTGCTAGAAAGGAGGCGTAACCATGGATAGTTGCGTTGTGTTTGTAAATGGACAACCTTTTTTAGTTCTCTCAGTAGCAGGTATTGAAATTGCTAGATTAGAGATTTCTCTTCAAGTAGCATTGGCTCTAAGAATGCTCGGAATACCAATCTGCGATTAATTACTACATCCCAAACAAGAGGGCATTAGCTCTCTTGTTTTTATTTCCCTTTATCTTTCCTTAACAACAAACAAGACGCCACCCAGATTACGGTAGCGCCTACGATAATTCCTATACACTTAACCAAAATCATATATCCTCACATTATTTATTTCTTTGCCTCCATACCCCATTCTCTTTACAATAAGTATTCTTGCCATTCATGAAGTCAGCTGTATTACCAGGAATGCTATATTTCTTATTCTTTTTCTTAGCCTTTTTCTTAGCCTTCTTCTTCAGCCTTTTCTCTTCTTGAATAGCTTGCAGATCCGCCTTCCATTGTTTCAACAAATCCTTTTCACGCCGCATCGAATTTGTACCCCTTGGATTAAAATGTGAACCAACTAATTAGATTCTACCTATTTATATAGATATCCTTTAATCCAAATGTCCATTTTGTTCAATAAAAAAAGAACACTATAAAGTGCCCTAAGCTTCTGAGTATTAAATATACGACAATGCCCTGCCCGTTCTAATGGCGCAACATAAAAGAGCTTTATAGCGGAATATATATAGCTCTCGGAAAAGGAATAAGTTGGTTGGCATTGACTCGATATTGTATGTTTGGGAATTCCTTATGTGCAATAAAAAAAGAGCCCTATAAGGTGCTCGTCCAATACGATTATAAAGAATGAATACGTCGTGTTCAGTTATTAGTATATGCTTGTCTCATTCAAAATTTTACTGGTTTAATGTGTAATTTCTATATAACAAAGAAAAAAGCACCCTTGTTGGATGCTTAATATATACTAATATTAATATTGAATAGCTTCATTGATAGACTTTCTAGAACAATAAATATACTAGCTGAAACTGATCTATATCCGATATTCTTTCCTGTAACATTAATAGTAATCTCCGCTAAATGGGTTGGCATATCATCTTTTTCAAAAATTTTATCTTCAACCTTTTCAACTATTGCTACATTATCCACTTCTTTAAAAGTTTTCAGCAATTTTGTTTCTAATAAAGTAAAATCAAAATTTTCATCTTTAACCACATCAAATTTAACCTTCATTTTTCTTTCCCCATTTTTAACTAGTTAATATGTTAACATCGATATAATTATATATACTTGTATTAAATAATTCAAAAAGTATGTTTTATCAATTTGTCCATAGTTAACTTATCTAATAGGGGAAATATAAACAAATGGGAGAAGAGCGAGAATTCATTTTCTCAACTTTATAGTCCTCTTCTCTTTTATGCTCCTTAGAGCTGGCTCAATACTTCGGCTACTTAATGTCATTTTCACCTTTGCTGGCCAATATCGAATTATAAAGGATTTATATCAAGACGTATATGTTTCTTTCGACGCCTTGTTTGAACCAATATAATAGAGGGCCGGAAGGGGAATATTTCCGCTGTATTGGCTCAAACAAAGAGTGGAACTCTTTGCCCTCGTTTTGGTCATTAATAAGAATCGTGAGTAATTACTAATGTACGAGATCACGTATACTTTTTAGCTTTTTAGAATGCAAGTGTCACTCAATCATGAGCAACCACCCCCATTCCATTTTTAAGAACCGACATACTAGAGAGTAATAGACTTATATTTATTATCAACCCAGAGGACGCATTCCGAGCTGATTGGTAAATATAAATTAGAAACAGCATGACGAATGCGAGTTATCTCACACCCGCCACACTGGAATATGTCATTGTAATACATTCATTGGTCTTTTCGTCTTAACGCGGGTTCGTACCGCCTTGCCCGCCCTACTATGCGGTATACGTTACCGTGACATTCTCGCATAAGAACGTTTCACTTATAGGTGTACTAATCCTCTTCGATATGCGGTTGTCAAAGGGCTTGTACATTAAGAATACCGTTGATTCTATTATCAAAATTCCCCCTTTTTATCCCCTATTTTATCGGGATTTTCTCGGTGTTTTTTCTTCATAATTATTATTAGAATAAGTTTTTTTCTTTTATATGCTCATCACAAGTTACTAAATTAATAAACCTATTTTTTCTATCATCACTTTCTTGGGGCCCCACCGAAAAAACATGAATATTACACGCTAAGAAATTTTACAGCAGATACAATCTGATTTTTCTACGTTAAGGAATCAAGGCCTTTATGTTTCATCTGAGAATTAGAAAAAACATCCTTATTTCCTACTCAAGCATAAAAAATAGTGAGAAAATATAATCAAATACATTACTTGAGGTGAAGAGATATGGAAAAACTATTTTATCATCCTAAACGAAATAAAGAAGATTTTATCCCCGTTTTCATAAATAACAAGCAGCATCAAACTGTGACTCATTTTTTACATACCGCTGAAAAACTAGTACCTGCGTTAATTGAAGATTTATCAAAAATGATACCCTTATATACAGAGACAGAGATGCAATATGAAAATAGGGAAACTCGAGAATTCCTAGATGAATGGAGAATTATTAGAAGTTCGAATGAAAAATATAAACCTCAATTGGTACCGTTAAAAAATGCTCTCTTAAACTGGGCAAAGAAATATAATCTTATAGCAGAAGATCAGGAAGATGCAATGTTTCTAGAAATCGGACTGTGGGCAATACCTTCTTTAAGAGATCATCCTGAAAACGTAGAAGATTGGAAAGACTTCCATAAGGAACTAGGTAGACCTGTCCCCGCAAACTTCATCGAATGGTCAATTACAGAAGTTATCTACTTTGAAGATGAGTCAGACGATATAGAATTAGCTAAAAATAATAAAAGATTTTCTTTTGATAAAGAAATACCTTTTATTTTCACACCGAATTCCGAAAATATACATCAATATCAGATAATAAAAAAAGATGATGAAGCAGGAGATTTTGAGGAAATCTTATTTGATTATAAATCTGATGTATTAGCTGCTTTCAATGGTGATAAAGATAAAATATTTGGTTACCGTGGATATGGCTGGGATCCTAGAATGTATAGTTGGAGTGAATTCGAAAAAAAATTAGACACAGCATATAAAAAATATAAAGAATTATATCGGGAGCGTACAGAAAATTTTATGAAGGAAAATGGGTACGTTGAAGGAAAAGAAAAAAGGAATATGGAACACTTTGATTGGTTAGTAAGATATCAAATACAAGAGTGGAGCACTAAAGAAATTGCCGATTATTATAGTACAAATAAAAAGATAATCTCTGAAGATACTATTAATAAAGCACTACATAATACTGCGGCTTTAGTTGGATTTAAATTGAGAGGTAAATAAATATTCAAAATTCATCAAAAAATATGGATTCCTAATGCTAAAGACAATTGACTGTATACCTGAACAACTGATTTTCCTACATGCCAAGTACCAGCACTGCTTTAACTTATACTAAAAAAACAAGCGTATGTTTGACGCTTGTTTTTTTATGACTAAATTCCTTATCTTGTAACAGCTCATCCCAAAATTCATTATTAACTGATCTCTTCTTAGTAAGATTTAAATCATCCCTAATGCCGTCGCAATCAACCGAACCGCATTTTTTTTCTTAACATAGTATGGATCCTTCTTAATTAACAATTCATTATAAATGTAATCGTCCTTTAATTTCTTATTACTTAAATACTTCATCTTAATGATATTAGCCTCATCCTCATCTAATCCGTAATTCAATACTCTTTCTACCTGTCTTAACCTAATTTCATTAATATGCTTTGTATCACGAATTTCAGGAAATGGACTAATACCCTCTCGTTTTTGCTCCGCTTTATTTTCAATACATATTTTTAAAGCCCTGTAGTCCTTCAAAATTTTCACGACTTCTTTTTGGACTTTTCTTTCAGTTTCCCTATCTAGTTTTGGAAAAAAGGCTAATTGCTCCATCTATAATCCCCCTATTTCGAATTTTGGTTTTTACATTCATATTAGGTACGTGAAATTTTACTATCTCTTTGTTGAATAAGGGAATCATGCATAGCGAGTAGCCCCCACCATCCACTCCGCATGGTTCCGTTATCCATTAAGCCTTTAATAATTTTCGTTTCTTGTTGGCCATCTTCTCTTTCGCTGCTTCAATGTTATTGGCTACCTTTTGATGGTCCTGATCAAATTGAATCATCCCATCAAACATAACTGGTGATACTGCTTCATCTACATATTGTAAGTAATCAACTGGCGCACGTTCTGTCTGTTCTACTAAGTACCCATAAATATCAAAGTCCGCTCTTGGTATCGACTTCTTGCCTTTTGGCTGCTGTGACATCCTTACGTAAGATTGAATGACTGATAGTGGTACAACGAATACTGACTTATCCTTACTAAACTCTATAAGCAAGAAGCAAATTGCTCCCATCTTCTCTGCTTTCTCCAGGTAATCCAATTGATGCTGCGCAATGTTCTTTAAATCAAATCGTGTAGGATTCTCTGTAGATTTTGCTTCAAATGCTATAGCTCGTCCCTTATACACACCGTCATAGTCTACTGTACTCTTAGCTTCATAGTAACCACTTAATACACGGCCACCTTTACTTTTCAATACCTTCACAGGAGTCGGACGCTTGTTTATAAGCGCCACTCTCCCTCTTTGATACATTTCATTCGCTAGATTGATAAGCTTTTCAAAAGCCATTCCGCGGTTTCCTAGTCTCATTATTATTCCTCTCTTTCTATTAAAAGGATTATTTTGTTAAGTTTCTATAAAATGGTAATTAATATATAATTAAACTATTCAAATCTTAGGTGGTGATGCAAATGACTGAAACAATCCGAATTGCTCTTTTCACTCTTGTAGGAATAAGTGCCATATTTTCTGTAATTAAAGAATTTCAAAAACCAGAAAAAAGAAAGTTTTGGATTACATTCGAAACTTTAATTCTGATCGGGGCGGCCTGGATGTTAATAGGACTTCTCATGTAACCTACATATTTAGTCATCCCCTGAATAAAACTCAATATTCCGTCAATAATATAGATAGGCGATGGCCATAACTCATTTAATGAAGTCCCTAACCTTTCTCCTTTCCCCCTTGGAGAACCAGCCGAGCAGTTAGTTTTTGCTAGCTGCTCTTTTATTTATGAAAATAGATAAAATTCTTTATAATGATTCTTCTTTATTTCTCAATATAAAGAGCCTTGGATTTCCTTTAACAATCTTGTAGTATATGAACAAAGAGTAAGGTAAGAGTTACTCTTTGCCATTTTAGAAGGGGTTCTGTTGGAGACAACAGGACCTTTTTTCATATAGGGATAGTTTTGTTTAATTTTTCACCATTAACCACAAAAAATATCTTATAATCTTTATATATTGAATTAAAACAAGAGATTAGGAGTAGATCAAATGCCAGTTACACTAGAACTTATTCTTTTCATTCTTCTAGCAATTTGTGCTGTTGGCTATTTAGTAAAAGAATTTCAAAAAACTAGGAAAAGAACACTTGGAATTTTACTAGAATTCTTGGTTCTTTTCTGGTCAATATGGAGAATATCGACTATTATAATCTAATTTGTAAAACATAAATTCCTTCGAATAAAATCCAATATTATGTCCATAATATTGATAGGCTGTATGCCAAAATCCATTTAATTCTCTCTGTATCTCCTTGTATTGAGCAGCTAGTTTTTGCTAGCTGCTCTTTGTTTGTAAAAAGCACTCAATTAACTGATCGCGCATATAATATTCTGCGTTCCTTTCTTTGTAAAATAGTCGTTACAAAATGGAGCTCGTCACGAGAGCACTTAATAAAGTGCTCTTTTTTGATTTTAAACTAAAACAAAATGAAATTTTTACCATATAGGTAATTGTTAAATATTTTACGCTTATACATTATAATGAAATAGTTATTGTATATTGGCATTAAGAGGAGCGTCCTGATTAAGCGCTTCTCTTTTTTTATAAAATAGCGTTTTTGTTTGAAACCAGGTTTATTTTTAGTTATAGCCTGACTAACAATTTTGTGTTAAAACCCTCTAGAATATTGATCTTTATATTATTTTTTTGGAGGATTTATGAATAAACAAAACAACAATGAAACAAACAACATCAGTAGACCATTGGCAATTTTTCTAATAATATCACCACTGTTAATACCTATTGTGCTCCCTACATCCATAATTGTAGTAATGAAACAATGGTTGCCTAATGACGTTGAATATCCAAGTATAATGTCAATATTGACATTATGTATTGGTTTTTTTATATTAGGAATCATCTTCTCGTTAGTATTACGAGTATTCAAATTATCCGAGGAAAAGCTAAAAGAATTAGGTTTCTTAGGATTTACAATTTCATTTGTTAGTACCTTCTTAACGATGTATGTTGGATATTTTTGGTTAAAAAACCTTAATTTCACAACAGTAAAATTATCAACTCATGCTGTATTGATTTTTGCTATTTTATCTACAGTTCTTCTAGAAGCGATCTTTAAATTGATTGATAAATTTGATGCATTCGAGGAAAAGGAACCGATGAATTAAATTTCAAAAACTGTTATTTAAGAGCACACTCCTAAATGTGCTCTTTTTTGATGTGCATCTTCATTTTAAATAACGATTTTGTTCACTTTTTTGATACATTTATGAAACATTCATGTGTTATCTTCAATACGTTCTATTCTATTTATTATGTCGTGTGAGATATACCAAGTCTTGAAACCCTAGACCCCCTAACCCTAGGGTGATTTTATTTAATTACTAGTTTTCATCAACCCGATAACTTAGTAATTACATCCACTGGCTCAACTCTCTCCCTTTTGAGAATTGAGCCTTTTTTATTTAATCCCCGTTGATCCGAAGCCACAGCTTCCTCTTTTGCTCTCAGACAGCTCGTCCACCTCAACGAAATTAGCTGTTTCCACTGGCGCTATGACACCTTGAGCAATACGAGTACCCTTTTCAATTACACTAGCTTGCATGTTTGCTGCTTTAGGTATTTCGATGTTATCGACTAGTACTCCAACTTCTCCACGGTATCCACTATCCACCGTTCCAAGTACCACTCGTAACTTTGTATTACGCGTCATACCGCTACGCGGGCGCACCTGCAACTCATATCCCGGCGGAATCTCAAAAACCAATCCAGTTTGTACAACCTTTGTTTCGCCCGGCCATATAATCGTGTCCTCTGCTGCTACAAGATCAAAACCACTATCCCCTGGCCTTGCGTATTTCGGTAATTCTACATCTTTCAATCTTTTAATTTTCACTCTTAAATTCATTTTCTCGGCTCCTTATAAATAACCTTTCAATTCCTCTTTCCGATTCTTCAGCTCTTCCAAAGAACGCTTTGTTTTCCGCTTCTCGCTATCCAATCCAACCAAGTGATATTCCATCTTACGAATCTCACTTTCGATTACTTCGAGTTCACTTTGCACCTGCACCACGATTTCTTTTTTCATTACTTACCTCCCTTTGATTCGCTAATTAACTTAGTGATTTCGAATACACCATTCCCCATTGGTTGCATTACTTATCATCTCCTTTCAATAACTGTCTTAGTTCCTCGCATGACCCTTCATATAAATCACGGCCATCAGGTAATTTAAATACATGCCTATCAATCAATCGTTCTATTAACTTGTCTTGCTCGCTCATGCTGCCTCCTAACTGATTTGTTTCTTTCTATACTTACGTGGTGGCTTTGTAGCTGCTTCATATGGATCCATCTTCCTTTTAACTCTCTGGTAAAAGGTCTTATTACTAATACCATTCGATTCCGCTAAAGGAATGTACTTTTCGAATCCTTTTGCCGTGGTAGCTGCATCGTATGGCGTCATGCCGTTACGTTTTCGTCTGTAAAAGGTGGATTCGCTAATGCCATTTTTCTCAGCTAATCTCAGTAACCTTTTATTCTTTTCATTTCCTTCCCAGCTTGTACTGACTGGTGTCGTTATAGCGCGTTCCAAACTCCAATGTAGCTCTCCCATTCGTTGATCTACATTCTTCTTGCTAACGCCAATTTCGACAGCCTCTGCATAATCTTTTAATGTTGGCTTCTCCATTTGCTCACTCCTAATCCAGTGACATAATTTCATCTCGTGTACGATTTGAAACTGTTAGCCTAATCTTCTGAATACCTTTACCATGTTCTTTCACCGTCATGCTCCATGCTTCGTCTTCTGTTTCAACATCGAACCAGTCTATTTTTTGTCGTTCATCCTGATCATAAAAGTGAACTTCATACGTTATGACGGTATGCTGTAAGAACCTATCAGCCGTGCTTGTTGCCGTATAATCAAAACTGCCTACAACATCCTCCAGTGTTAGTTGTTTCATGCCCCTAATCCCATTGGACGAGATTTGATTTTATTCTTATCGGCCTGATCCATAATCAATGCTGCGATTTCTAATTGATGTCTTCCTAACTCTTTTGCGATTTCAAGGATTCCTTTGTTTTCCTTCCACATTTCTTGTAATCGAATTACTTCGCTTTCATCAAACACCAGGTCCAATTCTTCTAGAGCAATATATAAGTTACGACGCGATTTCTTCATGTACTTTCCCTGCTGCAATGCCATTGTGTAATTTTCCTTCTCCAAATCCGTCCCAAGTCTTGGCATCCCATTTCCCCTCCAGTTGTAATTGATGAATTTCTCTTAGCTCCGCCATAACAGCATGCCGCCTTCTATCCACCTCTTCTGGACTGCGATTCCCTGCTTTGCAAATACATGGTGCGAATTGATACATACCCATTCCGATACCGTTCTGAATTACTCCCGTTCCGTTACATGCACACATTTTACTTCCCCCTTAGAATGGTAGTGCTTTCCTTCTGTAATCCTTTGTATCTTTGAAAACTAGCGCCCTAAATTTATTGAAAATACGCGATACAATCCGCTCATCATATGCACCCTCTAAACGCTCTCCTGTAAGGTTCGTTGTGAAGATAGTAGATTTACCTTGCCTTCCATCGAAAACATCGAATAACACCCTATTAATGAAGTTTGTTGCTTTGGTATTGGCATCTAATGCACCTAACTCTGCTCCTAAATCATCGACTATTAATACTTCTGCTCTTACTAAGCTCCGTATAATTGCATCCTCAGTTAAGGAAGAATCTTTATTGAACGTGCTTTTAATCTTTCGTAGCAATTCGCCCACTGTGACAAAGACAACTGACTTCCCTGCTCCTGCGAGTTGATCCGCTATAGCGTAAGCAAGATGTGTTTTTCCAGCTCCACAATTTCCGGCCATAATCGTGTTAAACACTTTCCCATTGAGATAATCCGTTGCGATGACCTTGGCAAGTTCAAGGTTCTTTGCTCCTTCATCGCTAGTAGGTTTGTAATTATCAAAATTAGCTTTCTTAATGTTGCTATCAGCGATCATACTTTGTTGGTGGAACATGAATTTCTTTTCATTTGCTTTATCTGCATCATATTTTGCTTGTTCTTGTTGCTGAAGCTTCTTACTATCGTTTTCCAGGAAACAGCGAGGGCAAACAACTTGTCCACCAAACTTCATCTTATTCACGCCATGCGTATCACACACATCAGAATCCATAGTCATATTCACCTTTTTGGCTATATCGGTTGGTATTGCTGCCACCGCTCTCTGCATTGTTTTTCGCTCCCTTTTTAGAATTCATTTGAATAGTTAGTTGATCGAACTTCTCACGTAGCTTTTTAGGAGATAAAATGTTACCTTGCCAGAATGGATCAGCTTGGCACCAATCAATAACATCCTTAATCTCTTGTAATTCACGATTATCCTTTTCACGCATTAATCTAAAGTCGTTAGCCCAAGAATCAAAGTTAGGCTCTTTTTGTTTAGGATTATTCCCCTTAATTTTTTCAAATAGATACTTAGCCCCGTTAGTGTCGCAAGTTTCAAACTTGTGACGAGAAGGTTTTTCTTTTGTAGTAATCTTTGTTGTAGTCTCTGTAGTAATCTCTGTTAAAGAATTAACCCTTTCGGTAAGTTCCATTTCACCCAAAGGGGGATTTGGATTTTCCCCAAAGGTCAAAATGGATTTTACCCTTTGGGTAACTTCGGAAATATTCAACTTAATATGATTAGTAGGAGCACCATTGAATTTGAATTTTTGAACTTCCACTAGTCCTTTACTTATGAGGATTTTAATAGCCCTGTCATATTGCTTGGGTGTGATGCGAATTTCTTCTTTCCAATCCTCACGGCTTTTAGCTAACCAAAACTCTCCGTTCTTCTTAACTCGCAATTTACTTTTCCCCTGTTCGTTAGGCATGTACCAATAAACGATTTGACCTAACAAAATTCCAGCAATTAAATCTTCAGTTATATCAACATAAGCGAGTCGCACCATATATCCGCTTCTTGCAAATGTTTCTAGTTGAAATATGTTGCTACTCATTTAGTTCACCTTCTTCATCCAACATTCATAACTCACTAGATCTTCCATTCCTGTAAACCTAACCTTATCTTTACCTCTGAATTTACCTTCATGATAAAACGTTTTTTCCGCTCTATATACTCGCTTAATTGGTGTTACGTAGTCATAACCCCTTGCTTCTAAATCACGAACTGCCGTTAACATTTCCTTCATTGACCCACGTCTTACTGGAACTTGAAACATCACGCATTCTCCCTTTCGCATACCGCTATATCGCCTTGAATTTTGATGATTTTATATCCTGGGTAGCGATCGGGAGTAATGTACTTAATCGCCTTTGCTTTTACTTCTTTTTCATTTCGTGCGCCCTTCCTCACCCACGCCGGAAGGACGACTTTCGATTGATTTTTATCTAACATAGGTTTTTCACTCCTTAGTTTGTTTGCTCTACCGCTTCAACCTTTTCTTTAGCCTCAGCGATTTCTTTTTCAGCTTGTTTAACCCACTTCGTTAATTTTTTTAGTACATCTTCAGCTTGCTTTAACGTTAATTCAGCTAATTCTTTGATGCTTAGATGTCCTTTAATCGTGTCTTCGTCTACTTTCCGAAGATTAGCTAGTTTTTTAATGTTTAATTTGATCACACCGACTTGTTGAGCGGTTATCATTTCTTCTTGTACTTCCGGTAGGTCTTCACCCGCATAGATGTATAATCCCAATCCGTGAAGCGCTATGGCCTTTACTAAGCAACGTTGAATACTAGTGTTAATATCAAAGCTATTAGGCTCTGCAATTGGTTTATTTTGATTGTTAAGTATTGGGTGAATCTGGCTTAATGGTAATCCTTGTACAGTTACTTCAACCTCTACAAAATAACCACAATCTGTTTTAAGGTAAGGCACTCCATCGAATCGCTTTACTTCCCATGTTGCTGTTGGATCTACTTCACGAAGTTTTTTAACTGCCCAAGCCCATGATAAGTAATTAAATCGGCCTTTCTTTTCGACATGTTCCGAACAATCTATTTGAGCCAATTTAGAAAAGTAATTTTCAGTTTTCATATGAATCTCCCTCTCTTTTAAAATGGTGCTACTTCTGTTTGTTTACTAGCTTCATACACTTCAGTAAGTACCTGTAACCCGTATTCATAAGCCACAACCATTGATACAGCATTAGGTTCTTTACTTTTCTTATACCGTTCAACTAAACTCTTCATAATTTGAATTTCAGCTTCAATCTTGTTTTGTAGGCCCATATCATTCACCTGCTACTTTCTTCATTGAATGTTCCTCAACATATTGCTTAATACACTCTGATTCTGTATGAATTGGATCTCCACTGAAATCAAGGTATCCTTCTCCGTAAAAGATTTCTCTGCCACATCCTTGACAGTAATCCATGAAGTCTCTTTCCGATGAATCATGATAATTTCCTATTAACATTGGGTTTTCAACCATTTCCACATTCCTCCTTATTTACTTAGAAGAAACGACTATGTTAAAATATAGGTACAAAATATTGCGTCGTTTCTTTAAAACAGTCGATTAGGGGTAATCGACTGTTTTTATTTTATTTTGATACTTTTCACACATCAGAATATCCAGGAACCCATTTTAGGTGGGGGAATACCATTAAATTCACGAATATTCCGACATAAAAGGCTTGTCCGTGTTCATAAATTCGTAAAATCTCTATATAAAGTTTAAAGAAAATATATGTTAAACTGATTACATTCCAAGAAGTTCTTGTGGAATCGACATTTAGATTTAAATCCCTTAACACCGCCCTACATCCCCTGTAGGGTTTTTCTTATTTAGCTAGGGTAATATATTTGTATTTCTCCTCAACTTTATCTGCGCTGTTATGTATCCCTCTAGCTCTTAAATCCCGGATCATTTTAATGATATTTGCTTTCTCTTCTTTTTCCCGCTGCTGTCTATTCATCAATTTCATCCTTTATAATCCGCTTCTTTATACGTTCTATCAGATATCCCAATCCTACAAAAATAAGAAATACAACTAATACCATAAAATGTGAGAATGAACTTTCTTCCATTATTTAAACCGCCTCCTGATCTTTTTCTTTCTTCAGTCGGTCTATGATGTAGGTTTGTCCTTTTGGTGTTACGTATGTTGTTGTCCATGTGAAAGGCTCTCCACTTGGTTTCTGTTTAACACCTTGTGCAATTTCGAAGTATCCTTTTTCGACAGCTGGTTGAGTCGGTTCAGTGGATCGCTTGAACATTAAGTTCCATTCTCTAAGTTTTGCGAATAACTGACGTTGTCCGATTTTGACATTGTGCTTTGCTGCTAACTTAGCGACTTCGCTCACCTTTAGTGATTTATCCGACTGCATACACGCTTCTGCGAATGTTACGAGTGGTTGTTGCTGTACGATTTGTTGTTGTGCTGCTGCAAGTTTTTCTCTCTCTTCTTTTAATTTAATGAGAAGACCAATCATGAAGTCCGGATCAGTTACCGCTTTTTCTAACGCTTGTTCTGTCATGTACGCTCCATGTTTGCGGATTGTTGGGAGAACCTCTTCGAATACCCATTTTTCAAATTTTTCCGCTTGTGGAAGTTTTGATTTAACGATTAAGCGATATAAATTGGATTCATTAATAAACTTTTTTCTTTGTTTTCCACTATTAGTAGGGACTAACGTTTCGTTCACCCCTTCAAATTTACAATGATCTTTAATTGCTTTGTGTGGATTTGAATAGCCTAACGCTTTAGCGACATCTGTTGCCGGAAAGTATTCTTTTCCATCTTTAATAAGAATTCCTAAGTTTCCGAACATACCGTGCGAGAATTTTTTGAGTTCGTCCATTTGGTTTACTCCCCTCCATTTTATAAACCTCAGGTTTACTTTAATTGTTAAAAAAAAGTTCTTTAGGATTTTCCTCAAGAGCTAATGCGATTTTTAGCGCTAAATCTATTTTTAATGTTCTTTTGTTGTTTTCGATATACCAGTAGTGCATTTTAGTGATTCCGACTTTATTGGCAACGTCTTGGCAAGACATTCCTTTTTCTAGTCGTTTTTGTTTTAACTGATGCAAGTTATTTCCTCCCTTCGTTGCCTGTAATTTCATTATAAGTAAACCTAAGGTTTATTTCAAGTGGTTTTTCAAAAAAACTATACTGATTTTCAACTTGTGGTAAACACTATGTTTACTTTATACTTTATTTATCGCAAACACTTTATAAAAGGGGGCGCTAATATTGATTGGGGAAAAGATTAAAGAACTTAGGAAAAATAATAAGATAACGCAAGAGCAACTTGGTAATGCTATTGGTGTATCTAAAATGGCTATTTCTTATTTTGAAAAGGGAAAAAAGTCACCTGGACGAGAATCATTAGAAAAAATTGCTGATTATTTCAATGTAACTACAGATTATTTGTTAGGAAGATCGGAAGATCCTGAATTGAGCGAAGAAGAAAATAAGATTGTGACTGAAGAAGGTAAGAACATAATGGCTTTAATTGAAAGTCTTCCAGAAGATGAGAGAAAGAAAGCCTGGGAACAATTAGAGATGTATGTTACTTATATGCAAAATAAAAAGAATGGCTAATCAAAGAAGACTACTTAACATGACAGTCTTCTTTTATATATATCTGGTTTTTCTTATAAGATTCGTCTAGACATATTTTTAAAATATCTTCTCCTTTGATCGGATTGCCATGTTTTAAACCCAATTTTACGGCTTCCCTAACTAATTGCTCTTTTCTCATCTCTACTTCCCCCTATATCCTCTAGAAATATATAGACGTTCTTAAAATGGTGAGTTTTTGTTGTTTCGGTCAAAATGTTTCCATTTCCTTTAGAGCAGAAATGACACTATCAATTGGATAGTGTCATTTTTCATATCTACATAAATCATTATCCATCCGGATCAATCATGTATAGAGTTGTTCTTTATTATATAATTACTTCCTTTTTAAAGATTTCTCGTTCAATAAATTCGAAGAATCCTGGGGGCTCTTCGTCTAACATTTTATAGGCTTTTTCAACGATTACCATCTTCAATTCTTGCATTAAATCTTCTCTTTCTTTAAAAATAGTTTGTTGAACATGTTTCAATATTTTTAACTCTAACTGATCGATAATAGCTTGTACCTCTGCTTGCTTTTGAATATTTTCTACGGACATAAACATCTCTCTCCTTTATATTTAATTATCCTTTAGAAGCATGTCTCCATCTTATAACTCATTTATTGTAATGATCTTTCATTACAGCGAATCCTTTAGCTGTTTTAATGTTTTTTTGACCCAGTAACCTACGTTTTGTTCTGTTTCTCCCAATATTTCAGCAATCTGCCTATTTGTAAGCATCTTTTCATAACGGTAGTAGAGAATCATTCGTTGCTTATCCGTCAATGCGCGCATCGCTTTATCCAATTTCTCGTTTTCTACAGGAATAACATTTCCTTTTCCCACTCCTTCAATAACAACTGCCTCAGGTCTTTCTGCTTCACAATCTTGCAAACTCCCAATTGTTTCAATTGCAGAAAAATCTCCTTCTAAAGCATTCTTATCAAAAATTAGCATTTGTTTTTTATTTCTGTTTCTCTGTCTCTTATCGAAATCAATAGCACGTCCACGAATTAAAACAGAGCAATACCTCAGGACACGATTAATTCTATAAAATTCTTTTGAAGTTTGATTAAGTAAATTGATGTTTTTTTGAGAAGGGTTTTTAAAAGCTTCTTTCATGATTTCTTCATGCTTTTTATCTTTTAAAAACTCTTGAATAATGGGGTTTTCTAATATTAAGGGTAGTTTCTTTCGTATTTCTTGTATGTACTCTAATTGCTTTTTCGCTTCGTCGTGATGATAGTTATTATCGGAATTTGAGTGAGTATGTTTCCCCATAAAAAAACCTCCTTTTTTCCATAAATTATATAAATATAAGAAAAAAATAAAAATAAATAAGAACAAGTGTTCTAATTATCTCCCAAATTAGTGCGAAAATCTAGTACTTTTTACAAAATAAAACAATGTTTATTTTGTAAATTCTTTTTAGTTTTTTGATACTTCTTTCTCTAATAAAAATGAGGAGGTGTCTATATGAAAAGTACACAAACTGATACTAAAATAAACGCTGGAATAGACTTCATAAATGCTAAAAAGTATTGGGCAAACGGTCATTATGGACAAGATACAGTTATTGCTGTAATTGACACAGGTTGTGACATTAACCATGAAGAGTTAAAAGACAACATTATCGGCACATTCAATTTTACAGATGATGATAACGGTAAAATAAACATAGCGATGGACTATACAGGACACGGTACGCATGTATCTGGAATTATAGCGGCTACTAACACAAAACATTCTATCGGTATAGCGCCAAAGGCGAAGCTTTTAGTTATTAAAGCCATTGGACATACAAGCATTTCAACTCATAAACATTTAATTAAAGCTATTCGCTTTGCAACTGCTTGGAGAGGCAAAAATGGTGAAAGAGTAGATATAATGAATCTCTCTTTAGGCACAAAAAGTGATGTTCCAGAGTTAAAAAGGGCAATTGACGAGGCATTACAAGAAAATATATTTGTAGTAGTTGCTGCAGGGAATTACGGAGATGGATCAGAACTAACCGATGAAATTCTTTATCCTGGATACTACGAGGAGGTTATTCAAGTTGGTGCTGTTGGAAAGAACCTTGTTCCCACACATATGAGCAATACAAACCAGAATATTGATTTTTTAAGTCTTGGAGAGTCTGTTTACTCAACCTATCCTCAAAACAACTATATAAAGCTCACAGGTACATCAGTGGCAACGCCACACATCGCAGGGGCAATTTCTTTAATCCTGTCCTATTTCAAAGCAAAGCGTTTGCCATTTTCTCAAAACATTATTTATCAATATCTTCTTTCACACTCTTTTTTATTAAAAGGTTACACCAATAAAACCCAAGGAAATGGAGTTCTGAAACTATAAGGAGGTGCTAAGCTATGACCCCATTTGAAATGTTTAGCGCATCAATAGGCAATTTTGGATTTCCTATCGTGATTTCTATTTATCTTTTAATTAGGTTCGAGAAGAGGATTGAGGTATTAACGATTGCAATTAACGAATTAAAACAAGTCGCAGAAAAAGACAAATAAAAAAGCATCAGTCATTTTGACTGGTGCTTTTAGATAATTAAACCCCAAAGAATAAAATTGCAACTACATTATAAACAATTGGTACTAAGAACATTACAATATTAAGAATGATTCCCCATAAAGACCATGTATCTTTGTTCATTCGATAACCTACAAACCCTATTACTGCACCAATTGGAGCAATAATAAAAGGCATAATAATAGGCAATCCCTGTATTTTTTCTAACGGTACTAATCCAGTTAAGAAATTTATTACAAGTGCTGCTAAAATTACTGCAATAGCTATTGAAATTCCACCTAAAATACTGCTTTTTCCTTGTTTTTTTAATTCTACGTTGCTATTTGTCATTTTTAATTCCTCCACTTCATTATTCAAAGAACAGAAAATATAATTTCATACTGTAATAAATTACAATATTTAAGAAGACGATCAATGCTAGCGCATATACTGGATTAAACATCTCGATTCCAAACGTACCATAAAAGAAGAACAATAATGCCAAGAGGCCCATATTCGACCAACAAGTTATATAGCCTACTTTATACTTAATCATTTGATCCCTTTCGTCTTCTTCCTCTTCCTTTAACCACTTTTTACCCTTTTTAATTTGTATTGCATTAACTATTGTTAATACGATCCAAAAAATTGTGATTAATGGTAAGAACCACGATAATATTCCCGGCTCTCCAGCCTCCATTTTCCATATATTAAAAGTGGCTTCCATCAATAAAATACTAATTACTATTTTAATTAAAAAATTGTAAAGGTAATTCAATCCTTCTCCACCTCTGTAAATATGTCCTCAACTGCACAATTAAAGGTTTTAGCTATTCTCATAGCTAAGCCAACACTAGGTTCATACTTTTCTCTTTCAAGAGAAGCTATCGTTATTCTTTTTGTCCCTACCCTTTCAGCTAACTCTGTTTGAGTCAAACCAGCAATTTCCCTATTTTCTTTTACCTTATTTGTGGTATAAATTTTCATTTCATTCAGTACCCCTCATTCCAATTAGAATAGCTGAATGTATAGTATTCTATACTTTCTGTGTATAGAATACTATACATTGGTTAGATATGTAAAGGGAATAATTGAAAATTATCATAAAAAAAGGCAAACCCTTAATAGGTTCACCTTTTTATCTTTCTTATTTAAATGGGTTACAAGGTTGTTTACGGAACCAAAGGCTAATTGTAATCGCCCACTCAGAACCTGCCTTTACATGTGGAGCTAAGCAATTCTGAAGGTTTTTATCACAAGAGCAAGCAAAATATCCACGTGAACCGTAGCAACCATCATGTGTTTTACAACAAGCATCTACTTTAGAAATTGGAGCCTTTGGACCTGAACATCCTGGGCCACACCAGTTTCCATAGATACACGGTAATTGACTAACAACTTCTTCACGCTTGGTATCCATTTCTGGTAGTTCTCGATTTTCTAAACCTTTAAGTTCTTCTAAAAATTCGTCGTCAATTTCTGTTTCAAGCGTTTGGATTACTTCGTCTTCGATAATGTCATATCCTTTAAGAACTTTTTTACCTTCTTTTTCAACAATAACACTACCTGAAACCAATTCTTCATTATCAAGTTTTGTATAAATCACTTTAATTGTATCTTCCATGTTACCTAAAATAACTACTTGAATCGAGACATCACCTTGTTCAAATTTAAATCCTTTACGATTACTAAGTTCATAAGCACCAACAAATTGAGTCATTTTTTGAACCATTTGTTTTGCAGCAACCGTATTAATTTGAGCATTATCCAGTAAAGTTTCTTGCTCTTCTATTGATAAAGTTTGTAATTGTGCCATTAACAAACCACTCCTTAATATTATTTTGGAGGCAGTACCTGGATACGAACCAGGAGCAAGCGAAGCATGTGTCTTTCAAAAGACTTACTGCCCTAATATGGAGATGGCAGCCGGATTCGAACCGGCGATAAAGGTTTTGCAGACCTTTGCCTTACCTCTTGGCTATGCCATCATGTTAATATTTCGTTGCCTTACATTTGTAATAGAGAAGTGAGTTCCTAAAAACTAAAAAGAAATTTTAAATTTTTTATTTTTTGAATGGCAGCAACTAAATTTACATCAGCAATTAAAGTTTTGGGATAGTTGCCTTACCTCTTCCTATGCCAACATTTCAGTATTTCATTGCCTTACGTTTGTAATAGAGAAGTAAGTCCACAAAAACTAAAAAGAGTGTTAAAAAAAAGAAATCCGCACCTCATAGGTACGAATTTCTTTTTTTACTTTGAGAAACTGTAAGAACTCTACATTAAGCCAATTTCTTCATCACGTTCACCCACACTCTCTTTATGCCTTCATATTGAATAGGACCGTAAGTTATACGAAATTTAACACAGAAAAAATTTATATTTCTTTTTACTTTTTTAGATCTTATTTCTCTACTACTTACGAGAAGAAAAAAGCGGAGGTATTGATTATGAAAAAAAATTATGGAGTTACTGTCTTTACTATGCCCCACTGTCCGGCTTGTATTAACTTAAAGAAATGGCTTATTAAAGAGAATATTACCTTTACTGAAAAAGATATTATTAAGGATTTAAAGGCTCAAAAAGAATTTGAAGACTTAAGCTTAAAGTATACCCCAACCATTTTTATTGAAAATGGCGAAGAAACCCATAAGTTTATTGGAGCGCCCATTAAAGAACTTGAAAAAATTTTACTATCAGAATCTAGTTCAAAATAAATGAGGTTACAATCATGGATATTATTGAAGAAAAAGTTAAGAAATATAATCAAGTTAAAATTGATTTAATGAAAATTGCCCAATGTATCGATTGTTGCAATGAAGATGAAAGAGAACTTTATCAAGACATTGCTCTAAACTACTCAAAACACCTAAAATGCATACAGGAATCAATCGAGAAAATCTATGGTATAGATCTTTGTAATTGTTGTACCCTGCCAAAAGAATAAAGAAAATTGTTCCTATTTTATAGAGATGAATTTTCACGTATTTTCAACATTCCTAACAGTGAGAGCTACGGCTCTCTTTTTTACTATTTATCTTCTTTTTGAATTTATCCCATATTAGTCTGCAATTTTTATTACAACTAAAGATGGATTTCCATAAGAAGAAATTTCTCCTTGTGCAACATCAATTATAATACTTAATGAATCATTTGCATTTAATCTAATTAATACTGTTTTCCCAATGGTATACGCATCGAAAATGTTTGTAGTGACATCTGTACTTATAGATGTCAGACATTCAAATTCACTCTCTTGAACAGGTGTAATGTCATTAATATATAACCTAAATTTTAAAACTGTACTCACAGGTGTTAAATCACGATTAAAGATGCTTGCTGTTAAATCCATATTAATTTCATATATTCCACCACTCAACACTTGGATACTATTATTTAATAAATCAAGATTTGTTCCCAAAGATGGACCAAGATCCTGGAAAACTACTTTTTGGCCTACGTTAGCTACACGAAGTGTAGTAGACCTATCATACAACGCTCCATAAGCTATAGTACTTCCCGCTGTGCCAGTAGGTCCTGTGGGGCCAGTACTTCCGATTCCGGTTGGACCTGTTGCTCCCGTTGGACCGGTAATTCCAGTTCCTCCTGTTGGACCTGTGGGGCCAGTAACCCCAATTCCAGTTGGACCTGTTATTCCTGTTGCTCCCGTCGGTCCGGTTACACCTGTATTCCCAGTCGGACCAGTAGGTCCTGTAGGTAAAGTAAACGCTGGAATCGGTGGCAATGTAGGGCCCAACAAATTAGGATCAAATGCTGCACCACTTAAAAACTCATTTTCATCATTCATGCACACACCTCCTAAATATGCTTGTACTTATTGTACTTATCATAATTATTAAATGCTCAATACTAGATAAATGATCTTTACATAAGCGGAATCTCTCTTTTTTTATTTTCATTCGACAAAATATGACAAAATAGTTGTAACCGTTTCTGTTATGATAGTTTCGGAAATCTTACATTTTACATAACTGGAGGAAACATAATGTATAAGAAAATGGGTACAATTGCATTAACTGGAGCCCTTGCTTTTAGTTTAGCTGCATGTGGTGAAACAGAAGTTAAAGAAGTAAGTAAAGACAATGCTCCTAAACAAGAGGAAAAAAAGGACAAAAAAGCATCTACTGAAAACAAAGTTTATAAAATCGGGGATACAGTAGAGGTTAACGGTCTGCAACTAACTTTCAGTTCAGCTAAATTCGTTGAACCTAACGAATACATCAAAGCTGAAAAAGGCAAAGTTCTAGAAATCGCGTTCAATGCTAAAAACAATGGCAAGAAGGATATATATTTCGGAACTTCTGAACTAAAAATTGCCGACGTTAACGGCAATCAATTCAAAGAGTACTTTGGCGGAGGAGATACATTCGTAAATGAAAATATCGCACCGGGTAACCAAATTACTAACAAAATGACATTTGACGTTCCAGAAGGCGATAAATTCGTTGGTACATTCAAACCAACATTTACATTCGATGAAAAATCTGTCAAATTCGAATTTGACGTGGCTAAATAAGGAGAAATTAAAATGAAAAGAACAGCTGAATTTGTATTAGGACTTATTGGTGGGATTTTTGGAATCCTATGTGCATTTATCGCATTATTTATTGGTGGGCTAGGATCTGCTTTAGAAGCTGATGGCGCAAACACTGTTATTGGCTTAGGATGGGGTGCTGTAGCTCTATCTGTATTGGGAATCGTTGGTTCTGTTATGGTAAGAAGTAAAGCTAAAGTTGGCGGTATCATGATGACTGTTGCTGCTATCGGTGGATTTATTTGTATCTCTGCAATTTACTTATTACCAGGAGTTTTATTATTAATCGGTGGATTGATGGGAATCTTCCGTAAAGATAAGGCTGCTGTATCTGCTTAATCATACGTTATGTTAATCAAAATTAGAGGGCAAAGCTCTCTTTTTTTGTATATTCTAAATATCTTGTACTCAAATAATGGGAATTTTGATACTATTTTATTATAAAAACCTAATATATAAGGGGAGAAATACGGGTGGAAGTTGAAAAGAAATCAAAGGTTTGGGAATATATTGGATGGGGAAGCTTCATTTTAGTCGGTTCTTTCTTATTTTTTTGTGCGTTGATATTAGTATTTGGTGATCCGAAAACTAAATACCAACCTCAAGAAGTGACAGCCCAAGGTCAAGAAGTTAAAAATGCTGAAAAAGATTCGAAAAAAGAATATTCGATTGGCGAGACTATTAAATTAGGTGATCACAGATTAACTGTAACCGAAGTTAAAAAATCTCCTGGTGGAGAATTCGATAAACCAAGACAAGGGCATGAATACATATTGGTAGCAGTAAACATCTATAATGGTGGTAAAGAAGATATCTCATACAATACGCTTGACTTCGAAATGAGAAATAGCCAAGGTAATATCACTAGACCGACCTTATCAATGATTAATCAAAATACTGCACTTAATTCTGGCCAATTAGCGCCCAAAGGACAAGTGGCAGGAACTCTTGTATTTGAACAACCTATAGGTGAGAAATTAAAATTACAATTCACCCCTAACTTCTGGAGTAAGAAAAAAATCATTATTAACCTTTAAAACAAAAAAGCATAAGGAAAGGAAATTTCCTTCTTCAAATGAATGGCGATATGAAAGATGAAGAGTTTAATAAGTATAAAGAGGTTATGGATAAAGTAGTGAAGTAAGCAGCGGCACTCGAGAGAGTGCTTTTCTTTATGAATTAATACACAAAAGGGGATTACACAGTGAAACTAACTTTATTTACAATATCTAACGAACAAATAAAAGAACAATTGAACAAGTTACAAACGAAGGTTGAGTCTTTGGAAACTGTAAAAGATGTACAGGATAAAATTATTTCAGCTAAAGATAGCCAAATTACATTCTTGCAAGGGGAGATTTCAAGTATTACTACTTGGGTTACTTGGGGAGCTGGAGTCGTAATCACTCTTGCTTCCGCTGCTTTCATTTTTATTAAACTTTTAGAGAACAAAGCTAAGAAAAAAATTGAAGAAGCAGAAAATGCATTACAGTTAGCTACAGACAAACTAGGAGAAATTGAAACTGCAAGACAACGAACAGAAACTAACTTAACTCAATCAGATGTAAAAATAGAGCAATTAAACTCGTTAATTGTTGAGTCTAATAATATAGCAACTATTGCTCAAGAAAAAATTAATGAGTTGGAAGAAAAACAAAAACTCGACATAAAATTAAACTCTATAAAAACAGACTTTTTATTTCTTTATCAACAGCAAGAAAAAGATCGTCATATTTGTAAGAATGAACAATTAGAAAAATTCACTGAGTTCACGGCTAAAACTAGTGAACTAGAGGCGATATATATATTATTATCTTCTAAGTTAAATAACAAAATAATCAGGGGTGTTTCCATCACAGATGATGAAATTCAACAAGTTGAAAAATTAACAATCGATTTACAAGAATTTGTGAATGAATATATTTCTTTCGGCGCAAATGTTAAATTGCTTAATCGAATATCTTAAGAAATCTCATAAAATCTTTGATTCAAGGGGATTTTTAACTTTCTCAATGAATAAAATAATATTTGGATTGTCGTCCAATACATATTATTAAAATTAAAGTGGTTCAAGTCGGAGTAAGGCACCTTAGAGTGTCTTTTTTTATTTCATTTCGACATAATATAACAAAATAGTTGTGATTATATTTGTTATGATAGTTCAGGTAAATCTTATATTTTAAACGCTGGGGGATACATACTATGAACAAAAAACTATTAACAACACTTACTTGTTTCGCTTTATTTATGGGATTAGCAGCATGTTCATCTAACGAGACAGCAAGTACTTCCAAAGAATCTAAAGCTGAGCAAGAAGCACAAAAGGAAGCTGAGAAAGCGAAGAAAGCTGAAGAAAAAGGGACTGTGAAAAAGGAGAAAGCAGAACAAGAGACGGCTGAAAAGCAACGCAAACAGCAAGAAGAGGCTACGAAAAAGGAACAATCAACAATTACTTCTGGTAACACTATTAAAGGCTTAAAAGACGAGCTATCCATTGGTATGTCATTTAAAGATTATCTTGCTAAAAAGAAATCATTAAACGTAGAGAATCCCTTCAGTATTTCACTCGGAAAAGGTAATGTAGGTAGTGTTCTTCAAGCTCAAGATGGAATATTAGTTGTATGTATTGATGGAGAAAAGATATTTGATTTAAAAGTATTTAAAACTATTGACGAAGTTAAAGCGTATGAAAAAAGCTTAAAAACAAAATGAAATAATATTTAGATGGGAGTCCAATACATAGTATTGAAATTAAAGTGGTTCAAGTCGGAGGAAGGCACCTTTGGGTGTCTTTTTTTATTTGAATTAAACAAAATATGACAAAAGGTTGTAACTGAGTTTTTTATAATTGGTTAGAAGGGCTTACATTCAAAATGAAATTAAATCGTAAAAATCGTGCACACAGAGAGCTATCACCAGCTGATAAGAAAGTATTTAAAATTAAGGTAGATTAGGCATAAATAATTTATAATTACCAATAGTATACGTTATAAAAAAGAGGTGGAGATAAAGCTTGAGCTTAGAAAAAAAGAAAAAAGGCTGGTATCTAGAAATAAAAAATGCCGAAAAAGATGAGGATTATAGTACTAGTAGAAAAATAGTAATACAATTCACGAAAGATACTGAGAAAGTAACAAGTAAAGCATTGAAACTGGCAGTACAAGCAGGAGTATTTCATAATTTAAGTAATCCGGAAAACATAATTGTCCATATAAATTATTATAAGAATAATATAATAACTGGTCGTTACAAAATGGTTTTTTATGATGCAACTGATGTAGGAAAAAAATTGCTTGGTCATTTCAAAGGGTGGGAATATTATACAGTTGATGAAGAGGGAAATACTGAACCTTACGAATATAGCTACTCACCAATTAAAGTTTTTAGTGTACCTATTATTTTTAGCATTATATTAAGTTTAATAGCTATCTTTTATATTTTCAAAATTCCATTAGATGAAACAAATAAGATAATTTTCGCATTCTTACCATTTTATTTAATGCTATGTTACTCAGCTATACTTTTACTAAAAAAAGATATAGCAAAAAATCATTTTATAAAAGGGAGATACAAGTCCCTTTTCATTGCAACGTTAATCTTTGAAACCCCTTACTGGTTAGCTACTTTCATATCTATTTATAAAATTAGTACTATAAACGATTTATTGAACTCTAGTATGCTTTGCAATTTATCTATAGGTTCGTTTATTTTTCTTATTTTAAAATTGGCTGTATCAATAATGTTGGAAATTGACAAAATGAAAAATTAACTGATAATAATTACACTGAAAAAATAAATGGTGTAATAAAGCACACAGACACAGTACACACATATAAAAAATATATTCTTTTGAATTATTATATATATTTAATTAAAACAGCCCTTCCCAATATTACATGATTGAAAGCGGCTTTTTTTCTGTAAAAGATTCTATTAATAACTTCTCATTATTAATAAAGATTTAATTCATCAGAGATATGATTCTGAATAGTGATTGGTTAAAATTAATTTTAAAGTAACAGGAACTAGACCTATTTATCCATTAAACAACTATTATACGTTGGCTGTATCCCTATAAAATAATGATTTGAAGAGAATTTTATAGATTCAAATACTAATAAATGATATATATAGTTGTATTGATTGAGGGGGATAATAATGAGTTTTTTCAAAGGCCTAGCTAAGGGAATTATAAAAGTTGCAGGCGACACGGTTAATAAAATGAATAGTTTTGAAATGGTTAAAGATCGAGCTCCTAATCAGATAGGTGTATACATTATGAGTTTAAAAGGAAAGGTTATGTATGTTGGGAGAGCTATTGAGAATCGACCTGGTCAAAGTACAAAAGGATTAAGAAAAAGGCTCCAGGAACATTGGAGAGGAGCGGCTAATTGCAAACCTAAATTATACAATCATAGGAACCAATTAACTGTATCCCTTCAAATTTGTCAAACTGTAGAAGAGGCAAAAGCATTAGAAGCTAAGCTAATTCGACAATACAATACTGTTGAAGATGGCTGGAATCTTAGATATGAGTCTTAAAAAAGACAAAATGAACACTCGAAAGAGTGCTTTTATTTTACTCCCTGTCATAAATAACATTAGGGGTGATGTGTATGAGAAAGGGATTTATTGTGGGATTACTACTTGCTACATGTCTATTATTTTCTGCTTGCTCAGCTAATATGAAATATGTAGAACATGAGACTAAGGAAAAATTAGAAGATAGTCCTTTAGGCCCTTATATTGAAAAAGTCGATTATACAGCTGATAAAAAAGAAGAAGATACTACACCAGTAAATATTCAAGTAAACGTAGATGAAAGGTTCTCAGATTTGTCTACCATGGAAAAATACAAAATCATGTATACTACGCTCGATCAAATTATGGGTTCTTTTAATGATGTTTATTGCGGAGAGAATAGATCCTGTCGTTACAAGGAACTTAAATTATTGTATGATGACGATACATTTGTTATGGACATTTTTGATAAAATGCTTGTTATAAACGATTTTGAAAAATATTCAAAACGTGATTATGACATAGAACTAGATAATAGCACTTATAAAGCCAACTCCAATAATACCTCTAAATACACACCACAAAAGAAAGAAAAATTTGCTAGTAATGGAATGAACTATAGGGTTATATTTGATTTTATGAAAGAACAGTACCGAACCCTCACAAACAATGACGAAAACTACATCCCTGAAATACATGATCCGCAAGTTGCTGAAATAGCTGCTAAACGATTTGGAATTACAGCCAAAGAAGCTGGATTTATTTATGAAGAAGTACAAATGGATGCTTTTAATTAAAATATAGATTTTGTTCACTTTTACGATACATTTATGAAACATTCGTATGTTACGTTATACAAGTCCTTTTTTTGAATCATTTTCATTCTGTCAAAAAGTCCTAGTCCCCTCTAGGGCTTTTTACGTTTAAATAAAGAAATATACCGTATTTCTCAATGCATAATACGGAGACCACCAGCATTTTGGAAAAATCCAGGCTAAGAGTATGCAAGATTTTATACGATTTTTCGGATAATCCAATAACAGACAAGAAACCTAAAACCGCACTAGGATAGGAATGTATATATAAATGCATAGATCCATAGAACCAAAAGACGATTCCCTTGTGAAAGTAGGGATTCGTCTTTTTCTTCGCCGTCGATAATAGGACGGTATGTTGACTAGGTATGTATATAACATACATTAATATCAACCTATTAAACTTAAAAGAGTTTATTTTTATATTATTATTCAAATTTCATCTAATAATATTTTGGTGGATTATGACAAAAGATATTTCTAATAGTTTTTTGCCATAATCACACTTAGTCATACAAAATTATGCTCTAATACGTTTATATAAAGTAATACAGAACGTTCCACTTGTATTTGAAAGTGACCCTATTTGAAATGTTATCGGAAACCGAGCACTAATAGCTCTAGAAAAACCAGGAGGGGTCTCAGCAGTAAATGAACCTTGTACGCCCGTAACCGCAATTCCCACGTTCTCTGTACTACTAGCAGAATTAAAAACTTCAAATGTCCCTTGAACATAATCATCAACTTCACCAGCAGACCATACAACTACAGTGTTATTAGGACCGAAATTCCCACAAATTTTTTCTTGAAAAAGCTGAGCAGGAGGACAACAACAGCAATTTCCACTAATTCCTTGTGATTCACACATAATATAACTCTCCTTTCTAGTTAGTAAAAAATGTTTTCTATTCTCTATACTATTAAATGTAGCTTGTACATCTTTTGCATATTATGAAAGCGGAAATTCCAATGTTTTTCTTAATCAGAAATTAAAAAGAATATATCTAAACAAAATGTCCCTTCTATTCTTCCTTCGTTTATCTGAAATACAGTAATTGAATCAACATGATCGACTGTCGCAGAAAGTGTATTTCCAACAGGGACGGTAAATTCAACTGAATTTTTATCATTCTGATTCACTAGAATCCGAATTGAGCCAGTACTCAAAGTGCTATTAAATACAGAAATACTTACAATTACTTGCGCATTAATTTTTTCTTTCCAAATTTCTAAATTCGAAACTTGATCGTTCAAAAATAAATTTCCGCATAATTTATGAGATACAGGTACAGTTGTTTTCTTCGATTCTTTTATAGGCTTTTTATGATCGCAATCTTTCCTTTTTTTATGTCTTTCCAAATTCTATACCTCTTTTCTTTTTAAATATTCTTCTATCATGATATGAATTTGTAAAACATCAGATTGGACAAGTAAAAAATTTATAACATATTCTTTTTTATGGGGTACGGCCACACGCCCATCAAGCTAACATTTTGAAGTGCCCCCAAAACGAAAATTTCATCTTTTCATAGGTGTCCATGAGGATTTAATTCATTTTTTTCGTTTTGGGGAACATTTAATTTCTTAAGTTGATGGCAATGTGGTGCTACCCCACATCCATCAACTTAAGGATTTAGACTATTTTTGAAGTTAAAAGCACGTTACTATTTTCTTATGTTAATGAGAAAGGGTGACGTGTTTTTTATG
>NZ_JBTREW010000026.1:0-63055 GCF_054823925.1 Bacillus sp. F9_6S_D1_P_5
AAAGATGGCTCCGATTGAATATCGGAACCACCTTTTAAGTGCTTGATTTTTCAGGGCTTTTTTATTAAACTGTCCATTTTATAGGGTACAGTTCAGAACCGGAAGGTTTTTTTATTTGTCTTTATTTGCTCTTTTAGATGGTCTTTGTCTAAGAAATTGAGATAGCATATACAAAATGTATAGTGGAATAGCAATGAATAAGAAAACAGAAAAATTACCGAACCCTGTTTGGTACATTGTGATAATGATTCCAACTAAAAATAGTGTAATAATGATGCTATATCGTGGAATTGGTACATCTTTTAAACTTGGGATACGAATGCGGCTCACCATTAAAAATGCGAACGTTACAAATACTGTAATAAGAACGATTTTTGGAATGGTATGTGAAAATAATGTTAAGAAAGCAACAAGCCCTCCCGCTGCTGTAATCGGTACCCCAGTGAAATATTTCATTGAAGTAGAAGATGGTGTTACATTAAATCGTGCTAAACGATATGCTCCGAAAAGAGGGAATAGTCCCGCTATGTATAGTCCGATGATTCCGTAATTGGAGAAAGATGTGTAATACATAAGAACAGCAGGTGCGGCACCAAATGTTACGACATCTGCAAGTGAGTCAAGCTCTTTTCCCATTTGTGAATCAACGCGTAATAAACGAGCAACACGCCCATCAAGACTATCTAACATCATCCCGATAAGTACTAAAATAGCAGCTGATTTATAATATCCTAAAGATGCATAGCCGATTGACAAGAATCCACTATATAAATTTCCGAGCGTAAATAAGTTTGGAATAGCTGCTCTATACAAAATCTGATCCCTTGCTTTCTGTAATAAATTCTTAATTAGTGTATGAAAGTTTACTTATTTTATCATACCATAAATTTCTTCCTCATACGAAAAAAATTCCCAATTTGTGAAAGATTTCATAGAAGAATGATTTGAAAAATAAGTGAAAAAAGAAGCAACTTTTATAAAGTTGCTTCTTGTATTATTCAAATTTCGTTGTCATCGTTCCAGTTTTATACCGATTGTTAGGGTCGAAACGTAATAAATCTCCATAAATGAGTTTGTCGGAGAGTTTCAATTCATTTTTTGCTTTTTCAATATTCGGTTGACATAATGAAATGTCTGCTTCTTCACCCGTATTTCGTTTATAACACATGTTTTTTGTATACACATAATCTTCTGAAACGAAGCTACCATCACGCATTACCATAAGTGGGTCTTCTTCTTTAATAAATAAGTCAGTTCCAAATTCAACCGATTGATTTGTTTTAATACCAAGTAAATGAAGTAGCGTTGGTTTAATATCAATTTGACCAGATACTTTAGAAATGACTTTTCCTTCTTGACCAGGCACGTGAATAATGAGAGGGACGCGTTGTAATTGCATAGAATCAAACGGTGTAATAGCGTCTTTCCCAAGGAACTGAGCCATAGATGCGTTATGGTTTTCAGAAATACCGTAATGATCTCCGTAAATGACAATAACGGAATTATCATATAGTCCTTCTTCTTTTAATTGTTTAATAAATTGTTTAAGAGCTTCATCAGTGTAACGAACAGTTGGGAAGTAACGATTTACAACACCACTTTCTGAATTGAACTCATCAACATATTGGTCTTCTGGATTTAGAAGAAACGGAAAATGGTTAGTTAAAGTAATGAATTTTGTATAGAACGGCTGTGGTAAAGATTTTAGCTTTGGAATAGATTGTTCAAAGAACTCTTTATCTTTTAATCCCCAACCGACAGACATTTGTTCTGTGCCTACGTAATCATTTAAATTAAAGTAACGATCATATCCAAGTGCAGGATACATTACATCACGATTCCAAAATGTTTTATCGTTTGAATGGAAGACAGCAGAAGAATATCCGTATTTCTTTAACTGTTCTGGTGTAGCTGTATATTCATTTGTTGCGTGAGTAAAGAATACAGAACCGCGGTCTAACGGATAAAGTGAATTTTCAACGATAAATTCAGCATCAGAAGTTTTACCTTGTCCTGTTTGATGATAGAAGTTATCGAAATAAAAACTATCTTTAATAAATTCGTTTAAAAATGGAGTGATTTCTTTTCCATTTATTTTTTTATTAATAACAAAACTTTGTGTAGATTCCATGGAAATCAAAATGACATTTTTACCTTTTGCAGCTCCAAATAAGTTTTTATCAACTTGCTTATCTTTTGAGTCTGTATAGTTTTTAATTTCAGAGAACCCGTCACCACTTGCAAATACACGTTCAGCTGAAGATTTAGATTGAAGTGTAATATCGAATAGATGATATGTGTATAAACCTAAATTTTTCACGACAGTTTGACGATCAAATGAACGTGAGAACATTTGTGGTTTATAAATAACTGAAATAACAATTTGTAATGCTAGTAGAGCTGTTACACCGCTAAAGAAAGTTCGCTTCTCAGAGCGAGAAAGTGGCGTCTTGTCGCAAAATGCCGGGAATTTACGCGAAAGAAACATTAAAATAATCGCGTCTGCAAATAACAGTAATGTTTTATACGTAAAGAGTTCTTTTATACTTGTCCCTAAATCAGCCATATTATTTGTTTGAAATAATACTGGGAACGTAACGAAATCGTTATAAAACCCATAAAACATTGCATTTCCAAATAAAATGAATGATAGTATAAAACTAATTCCAACTATAATGCGGTTTCGGTGTTTAGATGCAAACAAAGCAAAACCAAAAAATAAAAGTAACGCAGCTAGTGGATTAATAAAAAGCATAAATTCTTCAAAGAAATTATCAATTTTAATATCGAATGCTAGCTTGTACACAATATATGTTTTTATCCATAATAAAACGACTGCAACGAGTGCAAATCGCAGTTTTGGAAACAGACGTTGTAGCATAATATACTCCTCTCCTAAAAAGCATGACAGTTCTTGTGAGCCGATTTAATTAGCGCCTCATTTTATATATACGAACAGTCCTTTGTTATTATGTTTATTATACTATGAGTATCATTATACGAAAATAAAAGAGAGTTGTGGGCTTTTTTATAATAATTGAGTAGAAAAAGGGCAGTAGGAGACAATAAAACGGAGTTTCTATATATGATTATTGTCGTACGCAGAAAGAATCGTGTAAGGAGGTTATAATGCGAAAGTTATTGTATTTTATAGTATGTAGTAGTGTTATACTTTTTGCTTCACCGAGTGTGTCGGTAGCCCAATATGATGCACCTCTTATGGAAGATGCCCTTTATTCTGTCTTATTTCCGAAAATAAATAAAGCAATTGAAAAACAATATGGGAGTTTAAAACCTTATCAATGTCCTAAAATTATCAGTTTAAAAAAAGTGTATAGCGGTACATATTTATTTCAAGCGAGTATTGAAGTGACGAAGTATGAGCAGGTTGGTGGGAAAATTGTTCCACCATTTGAGAAGGTAACGATTACATTTAATAATGAAGAGGGCGAATGGGAAGTAACAAAGATAATAGTAAAGCGCTTACCAAATGATACGAAATTAAACTGTAAAAAAACAATATAAAAAATTATTTGACAAATAAAATGTTCCTTTGGTATTGTTAATAACAACAATTAGATGTTTGAAAATTAAATAGACTTACCTCATCTACTCTCAAAGGTAGAGGCCGCGATAGGAAAGAGTAAGCTATGGGAGATTTAATGGAATCTGTGATCATAGGTTGAAAGGGACTATTGCCGAAATATAAGAATAACCATCTTATTCATATATTGGGACTGCATTGAATAAATGTAGTACTGTCATAAGATTTATTTTATGGAGAGCTATTTGGAGATGTTGATGCGGTTTCTTATTTTGAGGAGATAACAACTCGTTTATTTTTTCAATATATATTTTTCCTAATAAGAAACGCGTGTGAACATTGTTCCGCGCGTTTTTTGTCTATCTAAAAGCGTGCTGCAATGAATAGAAGATTGGGGTTATGAGTTTTAGAGGAAATAAGGGAGGAATTCAAATGTATTTACACGGCACAAGCCGAATCAATGGGCAAGGACACTTAGAAATTGGAGGGTGCGATACGACGCAGCTAGCAAAACAATATGGAACACCACTTTATGTATACGATGAAGAGTCTATTCGAGGAAAGTGCCGCGCGTTTCATCGTGCTTTTAAAGAAAGTGGTTTCACTTACCAAGTAGCATATGCAAGCAAGGCGTTCTTGTGCATGGAGATGTGCCGAGTGGCTCGTGAAGAGAATATGTCATTAGATGTTGTTTCTGGAGGGGAATTATATACTGCGCTTCAAGCAGGATTTCCGGCATCGCGTATTCATTTTCATGGCAATAATAAAACAGATGAAGAAATTGTGATGGCTCTTCAGGCGAATATTGGTTGTTTTGTCGTAGATAATTTCTTAGAATTAGAGATTTTGCATGATTTAGCAGTGCAACATGGGAAATTTGTGAACATATTAATTCGTGTAACGCCTGGAGTAGAGGCGCACACACATGAATATATTACAACAGGTCAAGATGATTCGAAATTTGGATTTGGCGTGTCAAATGGTCAAGCGATGCAAGCAATTGAACTTGCTTTACAAAAATCAAATTATAACGTGCTAGGGATCCATTCACATATTGGGTCGCAAATATTTGAAACAGCTGGTTTTGTTCGAGCAATTGAAGTTCTTCGCCAATTTTTAGAAGAAGTGAGAGAGCAAACAAACTATGTAGTAAAAGTGTTAAATGTAGGCGGGGGATTTGGAATACGTTACACAGAGTCAGATACACCATTAACTCTTGAGACATATGTGCGAGCTGTAACAAGTGCAGTGAGAGAACAATTTACAGTATGTAATTATCCATTGCCAGAAATATGGGTTGAACCAGGTCGTAGCATTGTAGGAGATGCTGGAACGACACTTTATACAGTCGGATCTGTGAAAGACATTCCTGGTATTCGGAAGTATGTATCAGTGGATGGTGGGATGACTGATAATTTAAGACCTGCTTTATATAACGCTCGTTATGAAGCGATGTTAGCGAATCGAGGGAACGATGAGAACGAGGAAGTTGTTTCGATTGCAGGAAAATGTTGTGAGAGTGGAGATATGTTAATTTGGGATATCACTTTACCGAAAGTTGCTACTGCTGATTTATTAGCAATTTCTTGTACAGGGGCATACGGGTACTCGATGGCGAATAATTATAACAGGATTCGTAGACCAGCTGTCGTCTTCGCGAAAGGCGGCACATCACAAATTGTTGTAGAGCGCGAAACATATGAAAATATCATTGGGAACGATCGCATACGTATTAAAGAACTGGTTTAAATAGGGGAAAAGGAGTTGTTCGGATGGGCAATTCCTTTTTTGTAAAATAAAATAATTAAAATATATCGGAAAACTAGGATTGAAAAAAATCTGAATTGTGATAAAATACAAATACAAAGCTTATCAAGAGAAGCGGAGGGAACTGGCCCGACGAAGCTCGGCAACCTGCTTATAGAAAGCAAGGTGCTAACTCCAGCAAAATGGAATCCATTTTGAAAGATAAGGTAAAATATATTACCGAACAGTCTTTTCGAAATGGGAAAGATTTTTTTTATGAATAAAAAGGGGGGCTGTTCGCGTGAGCGTACGGGAACATTTTGAGGAAGTATCTGAGAGAATTCAAGCGATGCTTGCTGATATGAAATATGGTTCAATTACAATTGTTGTGCAAGATGGGAAAGTCATTCAATTAGAGAAAAGTGAAAAAGTACGTTTAAAGTAAAAAGCGCTGACTAGAAAAACTAGAGGCGGTTTTAACCTATATCATTAGGTTAAAACCGTCTTTTTGCTTTTACAGGGGGAAAGAACATGTTGACGTATGAAACGTGGGAAGAAAATAACATTTCATTTTCAGAAGAAGATGAAACGAAAGGCGCGCTATCTGTATTAAGTTGGGCTTATAAAGAATACAAAAGTGAAATTGTATACGCATGTAGCTTCGGAGTGGAAGGGATGGTACTACTGCATCTTATAAACCAAGTAAATCCATCTGCTAAAGTTGTATTTTTAGATACAAATGTTCATTTTCAAGAAACGTATGAATTAATTCAAAAAGTGCGGAGACGATTTCCTTCATTAAATATTATAGAACAACAGCCGGAACTTACACTTGATGAACAAGCGAAGTTGCATGGTGAGAAATTATGGGAAAGTAATCCGAATCTCTGTTGTAAAATTAGAAAAATTTTACCGTTAGAAAAATCATTAGCAGCAGAAAAAGCGTGGATATCGGGCTTAAGGAGGGAACAATCAGAAACACGTAAGCATACAAAGTTTATAAATCAAGATCATCGCTTTCAATCTATTAAAGTTTGTCCGCTCATTCATTGGACGTGGAAAGAGGTATGGCGATATGTATACAAACATAGTTTGCCGTATAACCCGCTGCATGATGTTGGATATCCAAGTATTGGGTGTGAGAAGTGTACGTTACCTGTAGGTGAGGGTGGCGATTCGAGAGATGGTAGATGGGCCGGGAAAGTGAAAACTGAATGCGGTCTACATTACCAATAAGATGAATTTGAAAATAAAGCTAAGAGAGGATATAGAAAATGAGTACAAGAAACGAATTAGTAAATCTTATAGATGAGACATATGACGTATCACAAATTGAAAAAGAAATTGCGCTAGACAACATTGCGTTAAGTGATTTAGAGCTATTAGCGACAGGGGGATATAGCCCGCTTACTGGTTTTTTAGGAAAGAAAGATTATGACTCGGTTGTAGAAACGCTTCGTTTAGTTAACGGGAGTGTTTGGAGTATACCGATTACGTTACCAGTAACAGAAGAAGTAGCAGAGAGTCTGAAAGCTGGAGAGGAAGTAAAACTTGTTAACGCTGGAAATGTATATGGCGTCATTCAAATAGAAGATATTTTTGTGCCTGACAAGGAAAAAGAAGCGTTACTAGTGTATAAAACGACGGATGAGGCTCATCCTGGAGTGAAAAAATTATACGAACGACCGAATGTTTACGTCGGAGGAGCTATTATTCTTACGAAACGTTTTGAAAATAATCCGTTTCCTTCTTATCATTTAGATCCAATTGAAACGAGAGAAGAATTTAAAAAACGTGGTTGGAAAACAGTAGTCGGATTCCAAACGAGAAATCCGGTACATCGTGCCCATGAATATATTCAAAAATCTGCTCTTGAAATTGTAGACGGCCTCTTTTTGAATCCGCTCGTTGGAGAAACGAAGTCGGATGATATTCCTGCTGATGTAAGGATGGAAAGTTATGAAGTATTACTTCAAAATTATTATCCGAAAGATCGTGTCTTTTTAAGTGTATTTCCTGCAGCAATGCGTTACGCAGGACCGAGGGAAGCGATATTTCATGCGCTAGTTAGAAAGAATTTTGGATGTACACACTTTATAGTAGGGCGCGATCATGCAGGGGTAGGAGACTATTACGGTACTTATGAAGCGCAAGAAATTTTTACAAACTTTACAGTGGAAGAGTTAGGGATTACACCGCTATTTTTTGAACATAGTTTTTACTGCGCGAAATGTGAAGCGATGGCTTCGACGAAAACATGCCCGCACGGAAAAGAAGATCATGTCATTTTATCAGGTACGAAAGTAAGAGAATTATTAAGAAACGGTGAGGTTCCGCCAAGTACATTTAGTCGTAAAGAAGTAGTGGAAGTACTAATTAAGGGTTTGAAAAAAGAAGTAGTAACAGAATAGGGAGAGAATGAGATGGACACAAATATTACTTGGCATACAGCATCTGTTTCAAAAGATGAGAGAAGAATAAAAAATAGGCATCATAGTTTTGTAGTTTGGTTTACTGGATTATCAGCTTCAGGTAAATCTACAGTGGCGAACGCGGTTGCTCGTAAACTATTTGAAAAGAATATTGGAAACTATGTACTAGATGGAGATAATATACGCCACGGTTTAACTAAAGACTTAGGTTTTTCTGAAAGTGATCGTATGGAGAATATAAGAAGGATTGGCGAAGTGGCGAAGCTATTTGTAGATCAAGGTACTGTTGTTCTTACGGCATTTATTTCACCGTTTCGAATAGACAGAAAACAAGTTAGAGATCTATTAGCTGCAGATGAGTTTATAGAAGTGTTTGTAAAGTGTCCAATTGAAGAGTGCGAAAAGCGTGATCCGAAAGGGCTTTATAAAAAAGCAAGAAAAGGTGATATTAAAGAGTTTACAGGTATCGATTCACCGTATGAGGAACCAGAGCAAGCGGAATTAATTGTAGAAACGCACAAGTATTCTATTGAAGAATGTGCAGAACAAATTGTGAAGTACTTACAAGAGCGTAGTTTTATCCCGCATTAACAGGCAGTAAAACTCCCAACTCAAAATTTGTCTAGGGAAAAGAAGTTAGGTGGGAGATAAACTGCCCGTAAATGCCCGATTGGTTAAGGTTAATAATCAGTGGGGGATAAACACCCCCCACTGATTAAAGTTTCACTTTATATAGGGGGATTAAAAAATGAGTTATGAAAAAGTATGGGCTAACAATGAAAAATTAAATCAAACTGAGAAAAATAAATTGAAAAAAGATGGATTGCAAATCTTTAATGATATTCCTTATTATGCGGAGAATGGCTTCGAATCGATTCCGAAAGAAGAGTGGGATGCATTCAAATGGGCAGGGTTGTATTTACAAAGACCGAAAGAAGCTGGATATTTTATGATGCGTGTAAATATTCCTTCAGGGATTATTACGAATGCACAGGCAGAAGTGCTTGCTTCTATCGCTGAGGATTATGGGCGTGACGTAATAGATATTACGACAAGACAGGCGATTCAGTTTCATTGGTTAGAAATTCATCAAATTCCAGATATTTTTAAAAGGTTAGCAAGAGTTGGGTTATCTTCAGCTGGAGCGTGTGGTGATATAACGCGTAATATTACAGGAAATCCGCTTGCTGGCATTGATGCAAATGAACTGTTTGATACAACTGGTATTGTGAAAGAGGTATATGACTATTTCCAACATAATGAAGAGTTTTCTAACTTACCACGTAAATTTAAAATGTCTATTAGTTCTAACATTTATAATTCAGCAAACGCAGAGATTAACTGTGTTGCATTTACACCTGCAACGAAAGAAATAGATGGTGAGAAAAAAGTTGGTTTTCATATAAAAGTAGGCGGTGGATTATCAGCTCGTCCATATTTAGCTGATGAATTAGATGTATTCGTTTTACCGGAAGAAGTAAAGGTGGTATCGATTGCGATTGCTACGATATTCCGTGATTTTGGATATCGCGAAAAACGTCATTTAGCTCGTTTGAAATTTCTTGTTGCAGACTGGGGAGCAGAGAAATTTAAAGAGAAACTAATAGAGTATACGGGACCATTGCAAAGTAAAGGAGAAAGTGCTGTCAAAGGATGGAATGCTGGATACTTTTATGGGGTTCAAGATCAAAAACAAGATGGACTAAAATATGTAGGTTTTAATGTGCCGGTAGGACGTCTACATGCAGAAGAAATGTTTGAGATTGCAAGAATTGCTAAGCAGTATGGAAATGGACAGATTCGTACATGTAATTCGCAAAACTTTATTATTCCGAATGTTCCGCCAGAAAATGTGACGGGTTTACTAAATGAGCCATTGTTTGAAGCAATATCAGCAAGTCCGAAATCATTTATTGGTCATGCGGTTTCTTGTACTGGTATTGAATATTGCAACCTTGCTTTAGTAGAAACGAAAGAAAGATTGCGGAAAATTGCCGAATACTTAGATACACAAATTGCACTTGATGTTCCGGTTCGTATTCATATGGTAGGGTGCCCGAATTCATGTGGTCAACGTCAAATTGCTGACATTGGATTACAAGGTGTGAAAATGAAAACGAAGGAAAAAGGAATTGTTGAAGCATTTGAAATATATGTAGGTGGAACGTTATTAGATGGTGGTGCTTATAATCAAAAGTTAAAAGGGAAAATAGATGGCGAGGATCTACCTGCTGTACTTGCTTCATTTATAAGTTATTTCAAAGAGAATAAATTACCAGCTGAAACGTTTTATGATTTTGTCGGTCGTATCGGTGTAGATACATTACAAATAGCGTTAAATAACGTACTAGAAGAATTAATAGCGTCTTAGGAGGGACAATATGGATTTATATCGATTTGAAGCTGTGTTAATAAATAGTATTGTTCCGATTGTTGTCGTTGCTCAAAGTGAAGAACAGGCATTTAAGCTCGCGGAGATGGAGCTTGAAAAGCATTTTTTACCGTTGCCAGAAGTAAAGGAGATTTCCCTATTTGAAAAAAAGAAGATTCGAAAAGGGGCGGCTTTTGTTATTCATGAGTAAGGAACAAGTAATACGAAATAATGCAAACTTCCATTCGTATATAAGGATGGAAGTTTCACTTTAATAGTAGAAATGAGGAGAGATGATGGGGAAGGTTTATATCGTTGGTGCGGGTCCTGGTGATCCAGATTTAATTACTGTGAAAGGGTTGAAATGTATTAAAGAGGCAGATGTTATTTTGTACGACCGTCTCGTAAATAAAGAGTTACTTTCCTATGCAAAGCCTGAAGCGGATTTAATTTATTGCGGAAAACTACCAAATTATCACACGATGAAGCAAGAGACAATTAACACGTTTCTTATTAAGTATGCGAAAAAAGGAAAAGTTGTAACGAGGCTTAAGGGCGGCGATCCATTTGTATTTGGTAGAGGGGGAGAAGAAGCTGAAGCGTTAGCGAAGCAAGGGGTACCATTTGAAATTGTTCCTGGTATTTCAGCTGGAATAGCTGCTCCTGCTTATGCTGGTATTCCGGTGACACATCGTGATGCAAGTGCAAGTTTTGCTATTGTGACAGGGCATAGGAAAGAAGATGCTGAAGAAGAAGTGAAGTGGGAACATTTAGCGAAAGGTGTAGAGACTTTAGCTGTATATATGGGGGTTAGTAATTTACCCTACATATGTGAACAACTGATGAAGCATGGAAAAGATAAAAGTACACCTGCTGCTATTATTGAGCGAGGAACGACATCTATGCAGCGCACAGTTGTTGGGACGTTAGGGACAATTGTAGATGTTGCCAAAAAAGAACAAATTCAAAATCCGAGCATGATTGTAATTGGAGAAGTGGTCCGTTTTAGAGAAAAAATCCATTGGTTTGAGAAACAGACAGAAAGTACGTATCAAGTAAGTGGAGTGTTATAAAATGAAAGCCATCTTATATATATGTCATGGAAGTCGTTTGAAAGCAGCTAAAGAAGAAGCGGTTGCTTTTATTACGTCATGCATGAACCGTGTAGAGGCAAGTATTCAAGAAGTTTGTTTTTTGGAGTTAGCGAGTCCGACTATTGATGAAGGGTTCCGTACATGTGTGAAGCGTGGTGCTACAGAGATTATTGTTATTCCAGTTTTTTTATTAGCGGCAGGTCATGTGAAAAAAGATATCCCGTTTGAATTGGAGAAGTTAAATAATCAATTTTCGGATGTTAAAGTGACCTATGGTAACCCATTTGGTGTATCAGAAACACTTGTTAAATCGGTATATAGCGGAAGTGGCATTGAACAGGAAGATAAGAATGAAGTGACGCTACTTCTCGTTGCAAGAGGGAGCAGTGATCCTGACGTATTACGAGATATAAACTGGATCGCCTCTTTATTTCAAACAGAAGAGAGAATTAAAAAAGTAGAGGTTTGTTATTTAGCGGCTGCTGAGCCGAAATTTGAGGAGAAGTTAAAGGAAGTTGTAGAACGAAAAGAAAAGAACATCGTTGTGCTACCTTACTTGTTATTTACAGGTTTACTTATGAAACATATTGAAAAAGAAGTGGGCCGATATGAGTTGGGTGATATAAAAATAAGTCCGTATTTAGGAAAGAATGAAGCGTTTCAGTATATGTTAATTCAAAAAACGAAGAAATTATTGAAGGGGGATCAATATGTATCCACTTACAGTGCGAGTTGAGAAGAAACGTGTTGTTGTCATTGGTGGAGGGAAAGTTGCTGGGTTCAAAATTATTCCTTTACTAAAACAAGATGCGGATATAGTTGTGGTAAGTCCTGAATTGGATGCAAATTTAGTGAAACTAGTAGAAGAAAAGAAAATCCGTTGGTATCAAAGGGAGTATGAAAAAAGTGACATTAAAGACGCTTTTTTAGTCGTAGCAGCGAGTAGTGATGCCGTATTAAATGAACAAATAGCTGAAGATAGCGCAGAAAATCAATTAGTAAATGTTATTACGAACCCGGAAAGTGGTAATGTTCATTTTCCAGCGGCGATTCATCGTGGATTACTGAATGTGGCTGTTTCTACTGGAGGAGCGAGCCCGAAACTTGCAAAAAAAATTCGTGATGATATCGCAAATAAATATGACGTGGCGTATGAATCATATCTTGATTTTTTATACGAAGTTAGAATAAAAGTGAAAGAATTACAAATAGAGAAAAAGCAGAGAAATATATTGTTGCAAGAAGTATTAAAGTCGATATATGTTCAAGATGAACAAAAAAGAGAAATGTTTTTACAAGAATTAGAGAGAAGAGTTCATATAGGATAATGAATAAATTGTACTTTACAACTATAAAAATATAATTTATAATCACAAGTAACTTCAATAGATGAAATCGATGAGCAAGAAGAGTATGTATATTTGATACGTTCAGAGAGCTGGGGTAAGGTGTGAGCCCGGTACGATAAAATATACAGAATGGGCTTGCGAGAGGTATGTTGAACATTGTAGTAGGCAACCCGGGTTCCGCCGTTAAAAGGATAGAGTATCGGAGTTTTTCCTGTACTTGAACAAGTGGGATTTATCAATCCAATTGAGGTGGTACCACGGTATTTACATTACATATATCGTCCTCTACATGCATATTTGCGTGTAGGGGACTTTTTTATTTTCTAAAGGAGGTGTGCGAGTATGAAATGAAAGTGTATAATTAACAAAAGTTTAAATATTCAGAAAAGGAGAATTTATGATGAAAGAAACACAGCAATGGACGTCGAAAATAGGCTTTGTACTCGCAGCAGCCGGAGCCGCAGTAGGTCTTGGTGCGATATGGAAATTTCCATATGTTGCAGGTAATGGTGGGGGAGGCGCATTCTTCCTTGTATTTTTACTATTAACTTTATTTATAGGTATGCCGCTTCTTTTAGCTGAATTTGTTATTGGACGTAGTACGCAAAAAGAGGCAGTTACAGCGTATAAAGTATTGGTGCCAAATAGCAAGTTATATCCTTGGATTGGTCGTATGGGTGTTGTTACTTGTTTTAGTGTACTATCTTTTTATAGTGTTGTAGGTGGATGGATTTTACTGTATTTATACTATAGTGTTACAGGAAGCTTCTGGAATGGTGCTGTTGATTATGGACAATTGTTTGGTGAAACGATTTCAAATCCAGTTAGCGCGATTGGAGCACAATTTATCTTTATGCTTTGCACTATTTTTGTTGTAAGTAAAGGTGTAGAGAAAGGGATAGAAAAAGCAAGTAAGTATATGATGCCGCTATTATTTATTTTATTTATTGCGATCATAGTTCGTGCGTTAACATTGGATGGTGCTTTTGCTGGGGTAGAGTTCTTCTTAAAACCAGATTTTTCAAAGCTGACAGCAGATACAATTTTATACGCGATGGGACAATCGTTCTTCTCGTTAACAGTTGGTGCCTCAGTAATGGTAACGTATAGTTCATATTTGAAGAAAGAAGAGCATTTAGCTAAATCAGCAACATCTATTGTAAGTTTAACTGTTTTTATTACAGTACTTGCAGGATTAGCAATCTTCCCGGCGATTTTCGCATTAGGCGTTAAGCCGACTGAAGGACCAGGACTACTGTTTATCGTCCTTCCAGCAGTATTTGCGAAAATACCATTTGGACAATTTTTCTTTATTATGTTTTTAGTTTTATTCTTCTTTGCAACGTTAACATCGGCGATTTCTATGCTTGAAATTGTAGTAGCATCTGTTGCGAAAGATAATGAGAAAAAGCGTCCGTCAGCATCATTATTAATTGGTATTCTTATTTTTGCAGTTGGAATTCCGTCAGCTCTATCGTTTGGAATTATGAGTGATGTGAAGATATTTGGGAAAACGTTCTTTGACTTAGTCGATTTCTTGGTAAGTAACGTATTACTGCCGCTGGGTGTACTAGCCATTTCGCTATTTGTACCAAATAAAATGAGTAAAGAAATGTTAATGAAAGAATTAGAAGTTACGGAAACGAAAGGGAAAACATTATTTAATATTTGGTTCTTCTTACTTCGTTATGTTATTCCAGTAACGGTAATCATTGTATTTTTAAATGCGATAGGCGTATTTAAAATGTTTGCATAATAAAAAGACGGAGATTTCTCCGTCTTTTTTATTATGTTGGAGGTGTATTTAATAAGCGATTATAGGCTGTGACGACTGCAATAAATGATTCAATTAAAAATAACGCTGAGCCGCCAAATGTAAATAACCGGCCAATGTAAGTTTCTCTAGCTTCTTCTATTTTTTGTTGTAATTGTGTAGTCGTATGATTTCCCCCGTAAAATATAGGCATTTAGTTGTAGTCTATGTGGAGTGCCTATAGTGTGTGAAGGGAAAAGAAAAAACTCGGTATGCACCGAGTTTTTTTATAATCCGATATAAGGAGATGGATCAACTGCGTTTGTCTTACCGACATTCCATTCTCCAAGATGAAGTTCGAAGTGTAAATGTTGTCCGTATGATTGGCCAGTATTCCCCATAAATCCAAGTTGAGTGCCTTGTTTTACAGTTTGGCCATTTGATACAGAACGGCTACTCATATGAGCATATACTGTCGTGTATGTTTTTCCGTTAATACGGTGAGATAAGTACACAACATTTCCGTAACTAGATGATAATTCTGAGCGAATAACAACGCCATCTGCAGCGGCTATAATGGGAACAGTTCCTGAAGCAGCGATATCGATTCCTTTATGGTTATCTAAAGAACGTGCGCCAAATCCAGAAGTTTTTGATCCAGCTGCTGGTTTAATAAATCCACCGATGTTTGTATCGTGCGGTACCGGAGCGGCTTGAGCAGGTGTGGCAGCTTGTTTGCGAGCTTCCTCTGCCTTCCGTGCCTCTTCAGCTTTACGAGCTTCTTCTGCGCGCTTTTCTTCTTCAATTGCTTTTTGAACAGCTTGACGCTGATTTTCTAAAATACCTTTAGATTCTTCTAATCCTTCAATCTCTGAATCTACTTTTGCTACTTTCGTATGTAGATCGCTAATAAAGGTTTGCTGCTGTTGTTGATTCGTTTGCAACTCTTGTTGTTTTTGAACTAATTTCTGTTCGGCTTCTTTTAATTGTTGCTCTTTTTTCTCGACAGCCTCTTTTTCCTTCGTCACAGCATCTTGGTCAGTTGTTTGTTTTTTCACAATATCGGTATCGTTGTTTAAAATTAAACTGACAGAGTACATATTATCAACGAGATCAGCAATGTTTGCAGAATTTGTTAATACTTCTGTAATGATATTTGTGCGAGGTTTTTCTTGCATAGATTGCAGTCGTTGTTTAATAACTTCCTGACGTGTATCTATGTTTGTTTGTAATTGTTCTATATGTTTCTTTTTTTCGGCAATTACTTGTTGTGTTTTACTAATTTCTTTTTTTGTATCGTTTAACTCAGCTTCGTTTTTATTAATAGAAGTAGTTAAGTCGTCAATTTTCTTTTGTAATTCTTGAATTTCTTTTTCTATTTGTTCTTTCTCAGCTGATTTATTTTGTAAGTCATTTTGTTTTCCTTCTAATTCAGATTGAATATTAGATAATTTATCTTGATTCGTTTCAGCGTATACGGGTGAAAGTAGTGGAGAAACAAAAATTGTTCCTGCTGCTAAAACACTAAACGCTGCAAATTTCTTTTTCATGGTTGTCTAACTCCTTTCCCTATGAATGTTATATATCATAAGAAGAAGAGTGTCTATCGTTGTAATCATAATGTAAAGAAAATTTTATAAAATTGCTAAGTTTTGTCGGAATTTAGCATTTTTCAACAGTAATTGTAATGTTGATTTTATTTTTTTAGTTTGTGCAACAAAGGTGTATTCTAAATTTTTTCTGTAAAATAAAGGGAAAAAACGCAGTTTTATATAGTGAAATTCAAGTTGAAAACCCAATAAAATACTAGTGAGGAATCGTTCTCATGTGAGGTTTTCTGACATGGGATTTGTTTTTGTCAAGAAAATTATTTGCGTTCAGGAAAAGTTATTTTGTTGTCAGATTTAAAATTTTGATTTATGATTTTTAACAGGGACAAAATGTAGTGAATTGTCGAATAATATGTAATACTCTTAATTTCGAGTTTTATAGAGATAGAATGAGAGATAGAGTGACACATCGAAGAGGGGGTTACAATAAATATGAAAAGAATAGGACTTGCATGGCAAATATTAATTGGTCTTGCGCTAGGTATTGCAGTTGGGGCGATTTTCTTTGGCAATCCGGCAGTGGTGAGTTATTTACAACCAATTGGTGATATTTTTATCCGATTAATTAAAATGATCGTTGTACCGATTGTTGTAGCAAGTATTGTTGTTGGAGTTGCTGGTGTTGGCGATGTTAAAAAATTAGGTCGACTAGGCGGAAAAACAATTATTTACTTTGAAATCATTACAACAATTGCAATTATTGTCGGTCTATTAATTGCGAATATTTTCCAACCAGGAAAAGGCGTAAATATGGAGCAGTTAACAAAGACAGATATTTCGAAATATACACATACGACAGAGCAAGTACAAAGTCATTCATTTGCAGATACATTTGTAAATATTGTTCCAACGAACATTATGAAGTCATTAGCTGACGGAGATATGCTTGCTATTATCTTCTTCTCTGTATTATTTGGTTTAGGTGTAGCAGCAATTGGTGAAAGAGGAAGACCGGTTCTTCAATTTTTCCAAGGTGTAGCTGATGCAATGTTTTACGTAACAAATCAAGTTATGAAATTTGCACCATTTGGTGTGTTTGCGCTAATTGGAGTTACAGTTTCTACATTTGGTCTCGCTTCATTAATTCCATTAGGGAAATTATTAATTGTAGTATACGGAGCAATGATTTTCTTCGTTGTAGTCGTATTAGGGATTACAGCGAAAATATTTGGAATTAACATTTTCCAATTCTTTAAGATTCTAAAAGACGAGCTGATCTTAGCATATTCTACAGCTAGTTCAGAAACAGTTTTACCGAAAATCATGGAGAAAATGGAGAAGTTTGGTTGTCCGAAAGCAATTACATCTTTCGTTATTCCGACAGGTTATTCATTTAACTTAGATGGATCAACTTTATATCAAGCAATTGCGGCTATTTTCTTAGCACAAATGTACGGTATTGATTTATCTATTACACAACAAATTACATTATTACTTGTATTGATGGTAACATCAAAAGGTATCGCAGGCGTACCGGGCGTATCATTCGTTGTATTATTAGCGACACTTGGTACAGTAGGTATTCCACCTGAAGGTTTAGCATTCATCGCTGGTATTGACCGTATTTTAGATATGGCTCGTACAGCAGTTAACGTTGTAGGTAACTCTTTAGCAGCTGTAGTTATGTCTAAGTGGGAAGGTCAGTATGACGCTGAAAAAGGACAAGCCTACTTGAAAGAAATTTCTAATAAGCAAGCAGCTTAATTATAATTTGAACAAGCTCTCACATAATATGTGGGGGCTTTTCTATATAGAAGGGGAGCAGACGTAATGAAACGTAAATATGGTGACGGTTCTTCGTGGAAGCGACTACTAGAGAAGAATTATACGGTTAAGCAAATAGAAGAGGGAATGCTAGGAATACTGGAAATAAAAAAGGTGAGAGAACCGAGTTGTAAAGAATATGACGGTAAAGAGCTATGTATTGCTGGCAATCAGTATACGTGGATTCAATATTTCATAGACGGGAAAAACTTTGCGATTACCGCTATGTTAGATGATCAAAAAGAATTAGTGCAATATTATATCGATGTGGCGAAAGAATATGAAATAGACGAGCGTGGTTTACCGTATTTTGATGATTTATATTTAGATGTAGTGTTATTACCGAATGGTAAGATGTATGTGCTAGATGAAGATGAGCTAGAGGATGCTTATAAAAGTGGCGATGTTACAAAAGAAGAGTATGAGTTAGCTTGGTACACTACGAAATGGATAATAGATGCAATAAAAAATAGTGAATTTTATTGGATTTCAATATTGGAAGAAGAAATCAAAAAGTTAAAATGATTGTTGTATTCAAATTTTTGCATAATTACCAAAAAAATCTATACAAAAAATAATTGACTTTTGTTTTGTAAGCGAGTAAAGTTAGGGAAGAAATTATTATTAAAAAATAAATATGAAACCTTCTTATAAAGAGAGGCGGAGGGACTGGCCCTACGATGCCTCGGCAGCGGACTCGATTTCAGAGTGCTGTGCCAAATCCAGCAAGCATGTGCTTGAAAGATGAGAAGAGCGTTTCTTATAGATGTATAAGACCTCTTCTCATTGGAAGAGGTCTTTTGTTATTCATTAGAAAAAGGTTGAAACTAGGGAGAGATGGTACTTTGAAAGAAACGAGAGGAAATGGTTTGGCTTTATTACCACTTGGGATATTTTTGGCGCTATTTATTGGTTCTGGAATTATTACAGGTGATTTCTATAAATTGCCGATACTTGTAGCAATTTCAATTGCTGTAGGGGTTGCTTTAGCAATGAACCGTAAAGAAAGCTTTAATGTAAAAGTAGAACGATTTGCTAAAGGTGCAGGGAACCCAGATATTATGATTATGGTTCTAATTTTTGTCCTGGCAGGAGCATTTTCTGAAACAGCAAAAGGGATGGGCGGCGTTGATTCTACAGTTAACTTAGCGTTATCCATTTTACCGCAAGGATTTATCGTAGCTGGAATTTTTGTTATAGGGGCATTTATTTCATTGGCGATGGGAACTTCAATGGGAACAATTGCTGCATTAGCACCAATTGCTGTAGGTATTAGTGGGCAAACTGATATCTCCATTGCACTTACGATGGCTACTGTTGTTGGCGGGGCGATGTTTGGTGATAATTTATCATTTATTTCAGATACAACAATCGCAGCTGTACGTTCACAAGGAACAGAAATGAAAGATAAGTTTAAAACGAACTTTTTAATTGTACTACCAGCAGCGATTATTACAATTGTACTATTAGTAATCATTACTTTAGGAAGCGACACGCAAATTAAAGCACATAGCTTTGACTGGATAAAGATTTTACCGTATGCAGGAGTACTGATTACAGCATTACTTGGCTGGAATGTACTTATTGTATTAACTGGTGGAACTGTACTATCCGGCGTTATCGGTCTTTTAGATGGAAGTTATACGTTAGAGAGTTTCTTTAAAAGTGTAACGACTGGAATGGGCGGTATGATGGAGTTAGTATTACTTGCTATTTTAATTGGCGGTATGGTCGAACTAATTCAATATAATGGTGGCATTCAATATTTAATGAATATTTTAACACGTAACATTCGTTCAAAAAAAGGAGCAGAGTTTGGTATCGCTGGTTTAGTAGGTATGACGAATATGTGTACAGCGAATAATACGATTTCTATTATCTTTACAGGTCCGCTTGCGAAAAATATTGCAGATCAATATGAAATTGATCCCCGTAAATCAGCGAGTGTATTAGATCTTTTCTCATGCTGTGTGCAAGGATTAATACCATACGGCGCGCAAATGTTAACAGCAGCAGGATTTGCGGCGTTATCTCCAATTGAACTGTTACCATATGCGTTTTATCCGATCTTAGTTGGAGTATGTGGAATCATTTCTATATTAATTGGTTTCCCGAGGTTTTCTAAAGTAGCGGGAAAGAAAGAGTATCATAAAACAGCATAATGAAAAATGAAGTTTATGAAATGAAACGAAAGCCGTACAGAGAATGTCCTCTGTACGGCTTTTTATATGCGCTAAAAGAGTGAATGATACGATGCTACCGCATGTTTTTACAAAAGGCTGAATGCAACTCAGTCTTAAGTCTGAGTCGAAAACGGTTCTTAAGCTCGTTATGGAAAAAAGAAAAAATAGTTAAGATAAGAGTATCAAATCGAAGGGAGGCAAGCACAAGATGAAACAATTTCTAGCGTTTATCGCGGCTGGTATTTTAGCTTTAATTGCTCTTGGCAGTCTTGCTGGTATTATAGGATTCGCAATTGGAGCAGGAGTTGTGTACTGGAGCTATAAATCATTTGTGCGAGCACAATCATTTTTTGGAAAGTTAGCTTGGGGTATTGTTGGTTTAATCGGCTTGTCCATCGCCCTTTCTCATTCCCCAGCATTAATCGGTATTGCAGCATTAGTAGTTCTATACTACGGATACCGTGAGTGGAAAAAAGAAAAAGATGTAGTTGTTGATTCTGCTCCAGAAAGTTCTAAACCATATAGCAACTTTGAAGATGAGTGGAACAAGTTAATGAAAAACTAATATAAAATAAATCAAATTTATAAAGTAGAAGAGAGGAAGATTATAATGAAACAATCTTTATTCGGACGTGTACGCGATGCAATTTTAGCAGATTTTCATAATGTGTTAGATGAGAAAGAAAGAAAAAATCCAATCGCTATGTTAAACCAATATTTACGCGATAGTGAGCGTGAAATAACAAAAATTGAGAAATTAATTCAGCGTCATAAAACATTAAAATCTAATTTCGCTCGTGAGCTTGAGCAAGCACGTTATTTCGTGAATAAAAGATCAAAACAGGCTATTATCGCTCAAGAAGCAGGCGAATTACAGTTACACGAACGTGCATTAGAGGAAGTAGCTTATTATGAAGGGCAAGTCACTCGATTAGAAGAAATGTATGCAGGTGTTGTAGAGCAAATTGATGAGTTAGAGCGTCGTCTTTCTGAAATGAAAAATAAATTAAAAGAAATGCACGCAAAGCGTATGGAATTAATGGCACGTGAAAATATGGCACATGCGAATCGCCGTATGAATACTGCGATGCATAAAATGGATGAAAATAATCCGTTCTTACGATTTGAAGAAATTGAGGATCATATTCGTGACTTAGAAACTCGTATGAATGAGGAGCATGAACGTGACACATTTGATATGAAGATTGCAAAGCTTGAGCGTGAAATGAAGGAAAAGAATGATGTATCGTTAACGAAAGAGTTAACAAAATAATAGTAGTATATTATAAAACAGGCTTATGATATAGTGATAGGAGAAAAGGTGTTGGAAAGCAATGCCTTTTCTTCTATGTATATGTGACAAGAAGGGGGGAGCTGAAATGAAGAAACATTTTTCAAAAACACAATTAATGGGGATGCTCCTCATCATATTTGGATTCGGTCTTTTTCTTGATATGATACTTGGACATTTTGAACCAGGTGGTCTCATTTTTGCATTTATTATGCTTATGTTTGGAAGGCATTATCGTAAAAAGAATCGTTATGTACGGGGAAATGTATTTTTATTTGTTGGTGGTATCGTATTTTTATTCTTCTTATTCTCATCAGCAGCATTTGTTCTTGTCGTATTCGCTTGTTTAGCTTTAATTGGTTATCAATTGATTCAACAAGGACATAAGCAAAAGGCAATGAAGGTTGAAATTAAAGAAAAAGGGATTATAGACGAAGAGAAGCAAATATATCGTACAGAACCATATTTGAAAAATATGTTTGTAGGTAATGTACGAATGATGGATCATATTTATGAACTTGAGGATATTAATCTTCAATATGGTGCTTGTGATGTGGAAATAGATTTAACAACTGCTATGATTCCAGAAGGAGAAACGGTAATTGTTATTCGGGGTGTCGTTGGTAATATTCGTTTATATGTGCCATATGATATTGAACTGTCTTTAAATCATTCTGTTATTGTCGGACGTGTGCTCTTGCCAGGACATGAAGAGACAGGGTTTAACCGTAATGTTACATTTAGAACAGAGCAGTATAAAGAGGCTCCTCGGCGTATTAAAATTATTTCTTCGCTTGTCGTAGGCGATACGGAAGTGAGGAAAGTATAATGAAGAAACAAAAAAATATTTCATGGATGTATATTCGTTATTCTATGTTGTCCTCTGTTAGTATCGCACTCATTTGTACAATTGTATATGTATGGAAGAGCGAGCAACAAGTGTATGATTTATTATGGAAAGAATCCATCGCTTCTGTTCCAATTGGCTTGTTTATTATGACTACAAGTTTACTTATCGGGGGAATTGTAGGATATGCAATTGGTTACTATATAGAGCAGCGTATACAAGGGTTAAATACGTTTTTATTTGAAGTAGAGCGAGGGAATTTTCCAACCGATGTTTCGTTTACTGCAGATGATGAATTTCATGAAGTGGAACGAAAAGTAATCGTTCTTGCTCGTCGATTAGAGGAGCAAGCTGGACTCTTTCAAAAAGTAACGAATGAACGAGCTCATTGGAATGAAGAGATGAGACAAGAAGCGATTTCCCAGGAAAGGCATCGATTGGCGAGGGAGCTGCATGATTCTGTAAGTCAGCAGCTTTTTGCAATGTCGATGATGATGTCGGCTATTAATGAACAAGTAGCTGTATTTCCAGAAACGACGAAAAAGCAGTTGCAGCTCGTTGAAAATATGGTTGTAAATGCACAATCAGAAATGAGAGCATTGCTTCTTCATTTACGCCCAGTGCAGTTAGAAGGTAAGAAACTAACAGAGGGTATAGAAGAGCTTTTAACAGAGCTGTCTAGAAAGCAACATATGAAAATTGAATGGTTAATTGAGCCAATAGAATTGAAAAAAGGTGTAGAAGATCATTTATTCCGCATTGTACAAGAGGCGCTGTCTAATACTTTACGACATGCGAAAGCAAAGAAAACGGAAGTGCGTCTTCGAAAAATTGATCAATATGCAATATTGAAAATTATTGATGATGGCGTGGGATTTGAAGTTGGAGTTAATAAAGCTGGTTCATATGGTTTAAGATCCATGCAAGAGCGTGTGCATGAAATTGGTGGGACATTAAAAGTGCTTAGTTTTCCGGCTAAAGGTACGCAAATAGAAGTGAAAGTACCGATTATGATTGAGAGAGGGGGAGAATCATGATAAAAGTATTATTAGTGGATGATCATGAAATGGTTCGAATGGGTGTATCAGCATATTTATCAACACAGCCAGATATTGAAGTAGTTGGAGAAGCTGAAAATGGAAGAAAAGGTTCAGAGTTAGCTTTGCAATTAAGACCGGATATTATTTTGATGGACCTTGTCATGGACGAGATGGATGGGGTTGAAGCAACACGAGCTATTATTCAGGAATGGCCAGAAGCAAAAATTGTAGTTGTAACGAGTTTTTTAGATGACGAGAAATTGTACCCTGTAATTGAGGCCGGAGCGACAAGTTATTTATTAAAAACATCAAGAGCGAGTGATATAGCAGACGCTGTACGAGCTACTTATGATGGAGAAACGGTATTAGAGCCAAAAGTTACTGGTAAAATGATGTCTCGTATGCGTCAGAAGAAAGAACAACCTTTGCATGAGGAGTTAACAGAAAGAGAGTCTGAAATTTTGTTATTAATTGCAGAAGGAAAAAGTAATCAAGAGATTGCAGATGAATTGTTTATTGCCCTAAAAACAGTAAAGACACATGTGAGTAATATATTAAATAAGCTAAATGTAAGTGACCGGACACAGGCGGTTATTTATGCGTTTAGACATCAATTGACGAAATGATAAAGTAAAACTTTAATCAGTGGGAGGGGTTATCCCGCTGATTATTAGTTTGCACCAAATCTTTTTATTGACGTTAATAAATGTAAGCGTTATCATTAAGTTGTTGACAGTACATACAAAGGGGAGAATGTATATGTTAGTTCAAACTATATTTGGCATGGATAAGTCTAAAAAATTAGGGGATTATGTGAACGCATTACAAGCACTTTGTGAACAATATAATGTGGAAACAAATAAAATTGCAATTGTTGAGGCGACAGAAGAGTACTATTTATTTTTAGTGAAACAAGAGGATTGCTATGATGTTGTCAAAGTAGAAACAGTGGATACAAATATCGACTATTATACGAAAGCTTATAAAATAAGTAGCTTTAATCATACTGCTTTTCAAATGTAAAAAAACTCCCGAAAGGGAGTTTTTTTAGGATGCTTTTACTTCATGAGATTCAGTCAGTAAAGGAACTTTTTTCGCACCGCTTAACTTAGCGATTATAAGACCGATAAGGGCTCCGGCTAATGCTGGTATTAACCAGCCAATTCCTTCATTATATAAAGGGATAAATTCAAAATATGGTGTGATAAATGAAATAGAAATACCACCTTGTTTTAATCCATCAAATACGCTCACCACTGCTGCTCCAATTAAAGCACCTACATAAACAGAGCGATATCCACCGAAATATTTATGTAGTAACGATAGTAGAACGAGTACAATTGCAATTGGATATACGACAAGTAGAATTGGAACAGAGATAGCAATAATTTTTGTTAAACCTAAGTTGGCAACTAATAATCCTAATGCACAAATGATGCTAGCGAACGTTTTATATGAAAATGTAGTCAATAATGTTGAGAAGTATTGACTACATGCAGATACAAGTCCAACACATGTTGTTAAGCAAGCGAGTGTAACGATTAGAGATAATAGAAGTAGGCCATATGGACCGAATAATTGCTGTACGATGACAGTAAGTAATTGTCCACCATTTTTTGCATATCCAAGAGAGACACTAGTTGCACCGAGCCAGCCAAGTGCACCATATACAAGTACGAGACCGGTAGCGGCAATAAGTCCTGCTTTCGCTGTTGCGATGGCAATCGATTTACGGTCCTTTACACCTTTAGAACGAATGGCATTTACTACGATAATTCCAAATGCAAGTGCAGAGATGGTATCCATCGTTAAGTATCCTTCCATAAATCCTTTGAAGATTGGAGAGGTTTGATACTCTTGCATTGCTGCTCCTGATTGCCCGAGTGGTGTAAATACACTTTTAACAAATAATAAGAAAATAGAGAGTAATAAAATAGGTGTTAAAATATTTCCGATGCGATCGACAAGTTTAGATGGATTTAAACTAAGCCAAAATACGATAGCGAAGAAAATGACCGTGTATAAAAATAGTGCTAGGCTACTAGAGCGAATTGTTTCTGGTAAGAAAGAACTAACGCCCATTTCATAAGCGACATTTGCAACGCGCGGAATTCCCATAGAAGGACCGATTGCGATGTATACAACTACAGTAAAGAAAATTCCGAATAATGGGTGAACATGACTTGCAAGTTGTTGCATACCATTTCCTGATAAAGAAATTGCAATAACAGTTAATAATGGTAAACCGACTCCTGTTAGTAAAAACCCAATCATTGCCGGCCAAAAGTTTTCACCTGCATTTTGTCCAAGCATGGGAGGGAAAATTAAATTACCTGCCCCAAAAAATAAAGAAAATAGCATAAGACCAGTGAAAAAAATATGTTTTTTTGATACAGTGTTCATTGTTTTTCCTCCTTTTTTAAATTCATTTGTAAGAACACAAAAAACTCGTCCCTAAAGAAAGGGACGAGTTATATTTACCCGCGATACCACCCTAATTTATACATGTAGAAATGAGTCTATATGTATACGGCTTTACAACGTACAACATGATACGTGTTCCTTGTAACGGGGGACAGCCGGTAAGAACTTACTGTAACATTCGGTTCTACTTCTCGGAGATGATTTTCGGTTACGCACTGAACGTTGGCTTTCAGCAAATCGCCAACTCTCTGGTGGACAGTCCTATAACGTACTCGTTCTCGTCAATGAATTTTTATTCAAGTATTCTGACAGTATTGTTGCATGTTTTTTTTTGAAAGTCAATATTTTTTTGAAAAGATATATTTATATGCGGAATTACCTGAGGGAATATTCTTTGTTTTGAAGCGGAGGGGGATGTAAATTGGATTGTAAAATAGGAGTGAAAATTTGTAGAGAATTGTAAAATTTGTGGAGAAAGTTGATATTTATAGGAGTAAAGAAGGTATTGTTTGAATTTACAGAGAATAATACAACAATCCACTTGCTGGAAAGAACAAACCAAAAGAGGTGACTGAAATGCTTGCGATGGGAGTATTATTTGGCATTATTGCTATAATTGGTTTTATGTGGTTATATTATTCGCGTTCGTTTAAACAAGCAGAAGTTTTACTCTTTCAAAAAGGTAGTTTGTTGACAAATCAGTCTAGATATTTAGTATGTCCGAAGTGTGGAAGTGCACAGGCCAGAAGTGGAGGGTATCAAGAGTGTTGCAAAATTAGATTATGAAAGAAGGAAGCCTCACATTATTTTGTGAGGCTTCCTTCCTTACAATTTCATGGCGCTCCAAATTGTCCATCGATCTCTTTCGATAATAGGAGATACGTTTTGCAAGGCAGTCTGTACTTGTTGTAGAAGTTGAGAAAGTTCATAATCTGTTAATTCGTATAGAATAGATCGACCTGTTCGAGGTGATAAATCTTGTAGCAATGCTTCTACAGAATCATGTATTTTTCGTACTTCCCATTGTGTTTGAGCGGGGAATACGTGAAGAAAATATTTTTGTAGTTCCTGTTGTATTGTGTTGGTTTTTGGACGTCTTTTTGATTCAATATCAATGAGTTTTGGAAAGATAGAGAAAAAATATCCACGGATGTGTTCAGGGCTTCCAGGAATTGTACAATCTTCAATGGTCCGGTCTTGTACAATAAGTACACCGTTTTTCTTTAATATACGAGAAGCTTCACGTAGAAATGTAGGAATGTCGTGTAAATGATGAATAACTGCGCGCGAAATAACAATGTCGAATGTATCATTAGGATAGGGGACGCTATGTGCATCGCCGTGAATGAATGAAATGTTTGAAAAACCGCTACAATTTTCTTTTGCAGCTTGTAATATTTCTTTTGAAAAATCCAGCCCAACAACACTTTTTGCTCCCATAAGAGCAAGTTCTTTCGTATAAATTCCACCACCACAGCCGATATCAATTATTTGCTTGTTTTGTATACTTGTAATACTTTTTATCATTTTTCCCCAAGAAATATGGGCGTTTCGCTGTGCGTATGTGTATTTATTGTTTGCATCGTGAAAATTAATAGACATGAAAAAGACCTCCTTTCAATGCTTAGTATAGCGTATTTTATAGTGTGTCACGTTTTTGTTTTTTGTATGAAGATTATAAGGATTTCTTATTGTAAAGGGAGGATTAAATTGAAAAGGAAATATGTATTGTTAGTGCTTGCTATGTTACTAGCATCTTGTAGTCAAACTGAGCCAAAAAAAGAAACAGAAAAAGTAGAAGAGACGGTGAATGAAGTGAAAGAAATAATAGGGGTAACTGTTATACAAAAAAAACATAAAGAGAAAAAGTTACAGGAATCAGAAGCGAAGTTAGTAATAGACATTATGGATAAAGCGGAGAAACAAGAAATAACAGGGAGCTTTGGTGAACCTGAATATGAAATACAAATTAGTAGAGATGGGAAGAAAGAAACGTATTATGCATGGCTAAGAGGAGAAGACAGACGAGGTTGGGTACAACATAAGAAAGCTATGTATATGCTAAATAAAAAAGATACGGAAAAGCTTTTGGCTATATTTCCAAATGTTTCAGAACAAAAAGAAGATGAGAAGCAGGTAGGACCTTTAACGGAAGTAACAAAAAAAGATTTGCAGATTACCGCGTTTCATATTAAAGCAGGAAATCAAAAAGTGAATTATACGGTACGGTATACAATTTCACAATCACTATACAAAAAGTTAGAGAAAGAAAGAGAATATTATTTGCAAGTCATTTATCCGGAAAAAGTTCAAAAATTAATTGGAGCAAAAGAGAGTGAGGAAATTTCAGGTGAAAAGGTAAAGGAAGGGTATAAACAGTATGAATTACGTGCTACTGTGCATGTAAAAGATGCTTCAGAATCACAATTAAAGGCATTAGAAACATATTATGAAAATTATGATTTGAAAATATTAAATAGTAAAAAAGAGAAAATAGGTGTTTTTCAAAATATCATTCAAATTGTGAAAGATTATGGTGAAAAAATGGATTTACAAAGATAAAGTGAAACTTCAATTAGCCCTTACGGATCGGGGGGGGAATGTCAATTCGTAAAGTCTATATGACCTTTCCTAGGAAATGATAATAGAGAGGGGAAAATCCCCTCTCTATTACTTTGCCTTTGCAGATGGCTCATTCATTGATTTTCGTGTAATAAGAAAAGAAATCATAAGGGCGGACAGGATGATAAGAGCAATAAATACGTGATTGGGCAACAAATCTAATAATAATACGTAACTAACGGTATAAAAAATAAGAGTTGAAGCTAAAAACGATAGAGCTCCTATTATAAGTGATTGTAAATTCATTTGTATGCACCTCCTTGTATTTATATTTTTGGCTAAAAATGGATTATATAAACATTATTTCTAACAATAGAAAAAAATATGTCATAATAGAGAAAAGAACAAGCTTTGATGAATATGATTCATTCATGAGAGATAAAGGAGAGGAATATGAAAAATAATAAAAAAGGATTATGGGGAATTATTGTTGCAATAGGTCTATTTTTACTTTCTAAGTTAAAGTGGGTATTTGCAATTTTTAAATTAGCAAAGTTTTCAACGGTGTTTAGTATGTTTCTATCACTTGGTGCATACGCAGTTATATATGGTTGGAAATTTGGGGTAGCGCTCATTTATTTGTTATTTATTCATGAAATGGGCCATTTATGGGCTGCGAAAAGAAAAGGTATACCAACATCGCCAGCAATATTTATTCCATTTATGGGTGCTCTTATTGGGATGAAAGAGATGCCGAAAAATGCAAAAGATGAAGCTTACATCGCCTTTATGGGACCTCTTTTCGGGTTGTTGTCATTTTTACCGGCAATTCCACTTTATATAATAACGAAAGAGCCATTTTGGGCATTAATTATTTTACTTGGAAGTATGATTAACTTCTTTAACTTGATTCCAGTTTCTCCATTAGATGGTGGGCGAATTATTTCAGTTGTAAGTACAAAGATTTGGGGAGCGGGCCTTATTGTATTGCTCGGTTATTCTATTTACTTTAAAAGTATTTTGGGAGGGTTTATTGTTATTATCGGTTGTATGGAATTATATAGAGTAATAAAGAGAGATGGGCCAATTAAGGAATTAGGATATAGAATTGATGGAATGAAAGAATATGTTGCAAGGCTTGAAGAGGAGTTAAAAGAAACTGGTGCAGTACATCGAAATATATATATGATGCAACATGAAATAAATGTATTAAGGCAAAAAGAACGAGAGAAAGAATTAAAAACAGGAGAACTTCAAAAGCTTGAAGTGTTAGAGTATCTTTTACCAAAGTTTGAGCCACTTGATTACGTCCCATATGAAGATGAAAAAGAAACATATACAATTCATATAAGAGAAGCATTTGAAATGTCAGAAAGAAAATTACAGGAATGGGATGCAGACAAGAGACAACAGGAAAACTATTACAAAGTGGATACAAAAACGAAATGGACAGTATTTGCTTGTTATATCGGATTAATGGCTATACTCGGTTACACAGCTTATGAAGGATATGTTGTTTTACAAGAACATTTGCCAACGAGAAATGTATAGAAAAATATTGTCGAAATGATAGGAAGGATTTATACAGGAATTATTTTTCTACGAGAGAATGTTACAAGTATAGTCATACATTGTAATATCTTTAATAGATAAGGGGTTCTGTATATGAAGAAATTGTTACGTGTATTCGGGATTATTATCGTGATGATCATTGCGAGCTATAGTCTTATGAAAGTGCTGTTACATTATGCGAATAAGCCTGCGGAGGTAAATACGGTAGCTCAAATAGAAGATGTGCAAGAAGAGACAAAAGTGCTAGATTTTATTCGTATGACACATGAAAGCTATAATAATTTCTTAAATTATGGTAAAGCAGAGAATTATACAGAAGGGGACTGGAACCAATTTAAACAATGGTTTCAACAACAAGAATCGTCTTTAAAAAATATACATAAAGAAATAAAGAATGAAAAAATAAAACGCGATGTAAATAGAAGCTATGAAATTGCAAAAAAAGGTGTGGAACTTCACAATATTGAGTATGTAGTTTATGCACATCGTGTATACCATGACTTAGATATTATCGTAAATAAATATAGAGGTGAAACGAACATCTGGGGGTATACAGAATTTGGAGATGGGAAAGATATAAGGGTAATTGAACAAGCTATTGAGTCTAAATAATAAGCTAGCTAGAATTCTAGTTAGCTTATTTTCTTTTGTAAGTACAATGTTCATATATTTTTCACAAAAACACCGTGTTAATAGTGATTAAAATCACAATCTGTATTATACAATTCAGTTAAACTAAAAACAGTTAAGGAAATAGAGGAGTGGGATACAATGTTAAGTGAAAAAACAATTGAAATTGTAAAGTCAACAGTACCATTATTACAAGAAAAAGGCGTTGAAATTACAACGAGATTTTATGAAATTTTATTTTCGGAACATCCGGAGTTATTGAATATTTTCAACCATACAAATCAGAAAAAGGGAAGACAACAACAAGCGTTAGCGAATGCTGTTTATGCAGCTGCAACGTATATTGATAATTTAGAAGTTATTATTCCAGTTGTAAAACAAATTGGTCATAAGCATAGAAGTTTAGGTATTAAAGCAGAGCATTATCCGATTGTAGGTACATGTTTACTACGTGCAATTAAAGAGGTCGCAGGTGCACCTGATGAAGTGTTAAACGCATGGGGAGAAGCTTACGGTGTCATTGCTGATGCATTCATTAGCATTGAAGCAGAGATGTATGAAGAAGCGGCACATAAAGAGGGCGGATGGAAAGATTTCCGTAACTTTGTAGTTGTTAAAAAAGTGAAGGAAAGCGATGTTATTACGTCATTTTATTTAAAACCTGAAGATGGAGGGAAAGTTTCTTCATTCATCCCAGGACAATATGTAACGGTTCAAATAAATATCGAAGGTGAAACATATACACATAATCGTCAATATAGCTTATCAGATGCCCCTGGAAAAGAATATTATCGTATTAGTGTAAAGAAAGAAAAAGGTGTAGATACACCGGATGGTAAAGTATCTAACTACTTACGTGATCATGTAAAAGAAGGCGATATATTACCAGTAAGTGCACCGGCAGGAGATTTCGTATTAAATATGGATTCAACATTACCAGTTGTACTAATTAGTGGTGGAGTAGGTATTACACCAATGATGAGTATGCTAAATACGTTAATTGAACAAAATTCAAAACGTAATGTATGTTTTGTTCATGCCGCACTAAATAGTAATACACATGCAATGAAAGAATACGTTGAGACAATAGATAATGAATACGAACAAGTTAAAGCATACACTTGCTATTCGGCACCGACTGAAAAAGATCTGGAAATGAAAAACTTTGATAAAGAAGGTTTCATTGACGCTGAATGGTTGCAAACGATTATTCCGACAACAGAAGCAGAATTTTATTTCTGTGGCCCAGTACCATTTATGAAACATATAAATGCAGCACTAACTAATTTAGGTGTGAAACAAGAGCATATTCATTATGAATTTTTCGGTCCAGCAGCAAGCTTACAATAGATGTAATTTGAATAAGCAAAAAACGAGGTATTATTTTACCTCGTTTTTTATTTGTTCTCGTAATAGTCGATTTACCGTTTCACGGCGTATACCAATGAGCTGACCAATTTCAGTTTGTGTTAATATTTCATATATAGGAATGTCACCTAAATATAGTGTGAACCATTCTTGTAAGCGATGAAGACGTTCTTTTGGAGAGACGGTCGTCAATTGATCGATACGTTGCTGCATCATTCTTAATTTTGATTGTAATTGCATAGCGATATCTGCATATGATGCAGGGTTCGCTTGAAGTTGATCGTACCACTCATTACTCATTATAGGTTCAACTTCTGTTTTCATTAAAGCGATTGCTGTACCGTGATATTCCTTCGGTGAAATTAAGGAATGGTGAGGTATCGTTTCTCCTGGAACGATAATGTTGAATAGAAATGGTGTTCCATCTTCTTCTATCCTTACTACTTTTAATAAACCTGTTTTTATAAAATATAAAGGACCGTCCTCGCCTTGACGGAATAATACATCTCCTTTGTGTAGAATCAATGTTAGCCCCCCATTTAAACATTTCTATTTCTTTTATTTTAGCGTATATGTATAAAGACAATATGTTTTTAAACAGCAATTTCATTGACGAAATATATGCTATTACAGTAGTATACTATTTAGTGTGTAATAGTACTAGCAATGAATACGCTGTAGGGGGTTTAGTATATTGTTAGATGCGATAAAAATGACGGATATGAGAATTCCGGCGAATGCTATCATTCATGTAGAAGAGATGAAGGGTGGAGTCGTGTTATCCGTTGAAGTGGACGGCCAAATTATTTATACGATGGCTTATGATGAAGAAACAGATAGTTATGCTGAATTATATGATCGAAACGATAAGAGGGCGTGCCAAGTACATGAGGATTTTATGGGATGGTCACTTCTTCACTAAAAAAGATGTCAATATGACATCTTTTTTTATTAAACCGATAGAATATACAAAGAAATGAAATATAAGGATAAAATTTGTAATAAATGATTTTGCATTGTTAGCACTTTGTAACTGCAAGTAAACTATTTTTTCGCTATCATAAAGATAACAGTCGCAGTTATAGGAGTGGTCAACGTGAGGAAAGTACATATTTCTAATTACATGCTATTATGTGTTTGTTTAATTTTATTTGTTCTCTTAGGAGGATTTTTATATTCATGTGTATAAGAAAAAACGCATTCTAAAAAGAACGCGTTATAAAAAAGAAGTAATGATTAATCTAGTTCCGAGAATAATTAATGTGATACGTAATAAATTAATTACGGCGTTACCGCTTAATTTTGTATTAATATAAGCCCCGATTTTTCCGCCAATCCATGCACCAGGAATAAGAATTAATGCGTAAATCCAGCTGACATTTCCAAGAGAGATGTGAGTTGCCGAACTTACAATTGCTGATAGAAATACGATAAACATCGAAGTTGCTACAGCAATGTGTGCTGGGAATGCAAAAAGTAGCATCATTGCTGGAACAAGTAAGGCACCGCCACCAATTCCAAATAACCCAGATATAAAACCAACTATAAAGGCGATAAAGATAGCGAGAAGCGGTGGGAATTGATAGTGTACAGTGTTTCCTTCGTTATCTGTAAAAGAACGCTTAATTACCGTCATATTTGATAAAGAAAGGGGGTTTAATTTGTCTCGTAACATAAGAAGAATGGAGACAAAAATAAGGAAAATCCCAAAATATAAAGAAAATGTATCTTGGTTTAAAAATTTATTTGCCCACGAGCCAATGATGCCACCAGGGCCACTCCCGATAAATAAAATAAGTCCACTTTTGTAATCTACTCGTTTATGCTTCATATAAGTAAGGGTGGAAGATAGTCCTGTAAAAACGACTGTTACCATTGAAGTTCCTACTGCAAGTTGTGGTGATAGGCTGTGTAATCCGATTAGTAACGGAACAATAATAATTCCGCCACCAAGCCCGACTAGACTCCCGACTGTCCCGGCGATTAGCCCGATGAAAAGTAACATGATGTATTCCAAAATTGCCAACTCCTCTATATAACTTATCCACCAATTATTATACACGCTTTTTCATGAGAAAAAGCTTTGTTCACAAAAAAGTCGTCTTCCTAGAAAAATAAGGAAGACGACTTTTAATTAAAAGATTAATTGTAATAAAGAGTAAAATAAAGCAGCTAAAGAAGCTGAAATAGGAAGTGTGATAACCCAAGTAATTAACATGCGTTTTGCAGTTCCCCATTTTACACCTTTTACACGATGAGAAGCACCAACCCCTAAAATAGAAGAAGAGATAACGTGCGTCGTACTAACTGGTAAGTGAATGAATGTTGCCCCGAAAATAACAAGAGATGATGATAAATCGGCAGCTACACCATTTACAGGACGAATTTTCATAATTTGTCCACCGACAGTTTTAATAATTTTCCATCCACCGACAGAAGTACCAAGACCCATTGCAATCGCACAAGATAATTGTACCCAGAACGGGATGTCGCTAGAAGTATGGTAGCTATTAGCCATAAGAGCCATCGTGATGATTCCCATTGCTTTTTGCGCATCATTCGTACCGTGTGTATAAGCTTGTAATGCAGCAGTGAAAATCTGGAATATACGGAAGTTTTTGTTCGTCTTCGTTAAATTGAAGTTTTTAAAGACGACTTTAAAAATACTGTATACGGTATAACCGATAACAAAAGCGATAATCGGTGAAATGATTAAAGCTTCAAGAATTTTGATAAACCCTTTAAGATTTAATGAGCTAATACCGGCAGCAGCGATAGCTGCACCTGCGATTGAGCCAATAATTGCATGCGAAGAACTACTTGGAATACCGTAGTACCAAGTAATTAAGTTCCAAGCTATTGCCGCAAGTAAAGCAGCTAAAATTACAAGAGAACCATTTTGCAAGGCAAATGGGTCAACGATATCTTTTGTAATCGTTTTTGCTACACCTGTAAATGTCATTGCACCTAAAAAGTTCATAATAGCTGCCATAACAATTGCATGTCTAGGCTTTAGAGCTTTCGTTGAAACAGCCGTTGCAATAGCGTTTGCTGTATCGTGAAATCCATTGATAAAGTCAAAAGCTAAAGCGCAAATGACTACTAAAACGGTCAGTATCAAGAGTGTATCCATGATCAAACTCCTTACGCGTTCTTCATAATAATTGTTTCTAGTACGTTTGCAACGCTTTGGCAGCTATCCGCTACTTCTTCAAGCTCTTCGTAAATCTCTTTGTATTGAATAATTTTAATCGGATCTTTTTCACGAGAGAATAAGTGTTTAATCGCATGACGGCGAATATCATCACATTGCGATTCGTAATCCTTAATCTTAATCGCATTTGTACGAATGTCGACTAATTTTTTGTTAGACATTAATTCAACAGAGTTTGCAATTTCAATCGCACATTGATTAATTGCTTCTACGAATTTAATCATGTATTCATCAGCTTCTGTAATAGAATACATTTCGAATAGACCAGCACTATGATCTAATCCGTCTAATACATCATCCATACTCATTGCAAGTTGTAGGATGTCCTCACGTTCAATAGGAGTAATAAACGCTTTGTTTAGCTCCATAATGATTTCGTGAATAAATGAGTCACCTTTTGACTCATACTCTTTCATGCGCATAGAAAACTCTTTTAAATCGCTAGCATTTTTAATTTTATACTCCACGAAAAACTGCGCGCCTTCTTTTAAATTTTCGGAAACATTCATTAACATTTCAGAAAATTTATCTTTTTTTGATTTAAAGACCATTATTAGTTACCCCCACAAAAGTAATATATGTAAAATATATTGGCTAGTCAATTCTAACAAAAAACTGTCGTTTTTTAAAACATTTTATCGAAAAGTTTACAAAAACTTAACATAACTCTTATTGTTGTATTAATAATATTAATAATCAATATTGAATATCTTACTTGTAGAATGTCCTTTTCTTGCAAAAAGTATGAATGTGAAAGAAAAGCTTTACACTACAGGAAAGACTACGCTATTATAATAAATTTAAAAGGAGGTATATTCTTCCTTTTGAAAAGAAGAGTGTAAACAAACGAAGGAAGTGAACGAATGAAATTGAAGAACACTCACTTAAAAAAAATGCAGGAGTGGTTCAATAAGAGAAAGAAACTTCGTAATTCATTAATTGTATTAGGAAGTTTACTTGCTACTCTATTTATTGCTATAAATATAATAATTTCCATTCAAGACATATCTGAATTAAAACAAGCTGTTCCGCAACCGACCTTAATTTATGATGCAAATAATGAAGTTGCGACTAAATTAGCTTCTTCTAAAACAGAAGGTGTTAAAAGGAAAGATATTCCTGATATTATGGTTCAGGCAATTGTTGCAGTTGAAGATAAGGAATTTTTTAATCATCACGGTATTTACTATAGTGGAATTATAAGTGCAGTTTTTAAAAATATTACAGCAGGAGAAGTTGTAGCAGGGGGAAGTACAATTACACAACAACTTGCGAAAAATGTATTTCTAACACAAGACCGCACATACTCTCGAAAAATAAAGGAATATTTTTTAACAAAAAAAATAGAGCGTACGTATACGAAAGATGAAATTATTGAAATGTATATGAACCAAATTTATTTTGGTGAAGGTGCTTGGGGGATAAAAAGAGCAGCTAAATCTTATTTTGATAAAGAGGTAAAAAATTTAACAATTTCAGAAGCTGCAACGATTGCAGGATTAATTAAAGCACCATCTGCATATTCACCTTATAAAAACTTTAATAAGTCAATTGAAAGACGTAATGTCGTATTAAGTTTAATGAAAGAGCAAGGGTATATTTCTGACGAACAGTATAATAAAGAAAAAGAGAGCGGTCTTGTATTAAAACGTGGTGTGGATGATAAATACAAGGGGAAATATTCTCAATATGTAGACTATATTGTTAGAGAAGCGATGGACAAGTACGAATTAACACAAAATGAAATTTTAGCGGGTGGTTATCGTATTTATACAGAGCTTGATCCGAAAAAACAACAGGCTGTAGAAGACGTTGTGAATAATGATAGTTATTTCAAAGATAGTGGCTCAGACCAACTTATGCAAACGGGTGTAGTTCTTACGAATCCAAAAACAGGTGGTGTACCAGCTTTAGTTGGAGGTAGAGGGCCGTATCAGTTTTTACAGTTTAACCATGCAACCCAATTAAAAAGACAACCTGGCTCAACGTTAAAGCCTTTAGCTGTATATGTACCCGCGTTAGAGCAAGGGTATGAAGTATACGATATATTGAAAGATGAACCATTTAATATTAAAGAATATAAACCACAAAATAGCGATCATACTTTTCACGGTGATGTGACAATGTATGAAGCTGTGGCAAAGTCGTACAATGTTTCGGCTGTTTGGCTATTAGAACAGATTGGATTAGATAAAGGATTGAAATCTTTAGAGCGATTTGGTATTCCATTAGTACCAGAAGATCGTACGTATCCGATTGCTTTAGGCGGTATGCATGTAGGTACATCTCCATTTGTAATGGCTCAAGCGTATAGTACATTTGCAAATGATGGTGTCCAAGTGGAAGCTCATGCGATTAGAGAGATACAAAATGCTGAAGGTGAAACGATTGGAAAGTGGTATAAGAAAGAGACACGAGTGACAAGCGAGAAAATTTCTCAAAAGATGACATATTTATTAAAAGGTGTTGTCGAAAAGGGGACGGGCGAAAAGGCGAAAGTTAATAATGTTGATACAGCCGGTAAGACAGGAACTACTCAAATTGTAAATGGACCAAGCACCGGTGCAAAGGATTCATGGTTTGTTGGATACACACCAGATTTAGTAGGTGCGATTTGGATAGGATATGATAAAACAGATAGTGATCATTATGTTCCGGGCGGGAGTCAAATTACGACGACAATGTTCCGGGATATTATGAGAAAAGCGAATGCCAATCCAGCTCAAAAAGCATTCCAGTTATCGCTCATATCTGAGGCTGATTATAAAAAACAATTGAATACAATAGAAGAGGAAAAACGAAGAAAAGAAGAAGAGAAGAGAAGGAAAGAAGAAGAACAACAAAGAAAAAAAGAGCAACAAGAGTGGATTGATAAAGTGAAAGAATGGATTCCTTCATTTTGGTAAAAGAAAGAGGCGGATAACGAAATTCGCCTCTTTTTCGTATGAAAAACAAAGTGAAACTTAAAATGGTGAAGATTTTCATCTACTCTTACTAGTTATTACTCGTTAAGTATAATGTTCGTACTGCCAAAGGATTCGGAATCATATGTGACGATTATTTTTCCTTTACTAATAGGTTCGTAAGGTAATTTTTCTTCGTAATTACCATTATTTTCATTGTGGATAGTGAGTGTAATTTCATCAATGTCTTTATTTGTATACTGATCTTTAATGGCTTCAGCGATTTGAAGTAATGCTTCGGAACTAGAAGCTTTCGTAATGAGCATTCCTTTTATAACTTTTTTTTCATTATTTGTGGCATTGAAATAAGGGATGTTACTTTGTTTCGTATACAAAAGTTTGTATGGAACAGTTTTTCTCTCTGCTTTTGATATAGTGGAATATTTTAGAGTTAAAAAAAATCCTACACATAAAATAATGCATACCATAAGAGCAAACCAAATGCGTATTAGTGACATAACTCTCATTTTCATCCCTCTTTCATATCTTTGACTTCACTATTTATCATACAAAATGAGGATTAAGATAGAGTAAATTTGAGGTAAAGAAACGTAAAGAAGGAGCACTTATCCTCCCAAATAAGTGCTCCTTTCTATATAAAGAGAGATTTAATGCACGGTTAAACGATACATATTATTATAAATATGCTTATTGAGTGGAAATTAGTAAATTCGGAATACTGATAGTGTTGCAGTTGTATCACCTGTGTTAGGAATAGAAATAGTATTTGCTGTAGGTTGTACAGAAATTGTTGTGCCAGCTTGTAAAGTAACGATTGTAGAGAAAGAAACAGCACTACCGATAACGTTAGTTGAGAAATTACGAGTAGGTGGTTGACCGTTGAATGAAATACCGAATCCAAATGGTGAAGATCCTGGGAAAGTTGTAGATGCTGAGAAACTAATATCATATACACCTGTTTCTAAAATTGTTAAAGTATCTGAAGTATCGTTGAAAGTGATATTATTTAATTCAAAAACTTGATTAAATTGGATGTTTGTTCCAGGTGATATAGTTTGTGGATTTGAGTTTCCAATTGCAGCGATAGTTACAGGAATTGGAGTACCCGCTGGTCCTGTTGCGCCAGTAGCACCCGCTGGCCCTTGAGCACCAGTAGCACCTGTTGCGCCCGCTGGTCCTTGAGCACCAGTAGCACCTTGAGCACCAGTAGCACCTTGAGCACCCGCTGGTCCTTGGGCACCAGTAGCACCTTGAGCACCCGCCGGTCCTTGAGCACCAGTAGCACCTGTTGCGCCCGCTGGTCCTTGAATACCTTGAGGTCCTTGAGGTCCAGTAGCACCTGTTGCGCCTGCTGGTCCTTGAATACCTTGAGGTCCAGTAGCACCTTGAGCGCCCGCTGGTCCTTGAGCACCAGTAGCACCTGTTGCACCCGCTGGTCCTTGAATACCTTGAGGTCCTTGAGGTCCAGTAGCGCCTTGAACACCTGCTGGTCCCTGTGCACCTTGAGGTCCTTGAGGTCCAGTAGCGCCAGTAGCACCTGTTGCTCCTCCTCCGCCAAGGCAACCTGATCCGTATTGAACGAGGATAGTTTGGATCTCTGTTATGAGTCTAACTAGTTTGTCGATCGTACAACAATCTACTTTGAATAGCTTAGCAATATACAATAAATAATTAAGCAGGCTTTGTAGCTCAACGTACAATGCTCCGCATGAGAAAGGTGTTGTTCTCAAAATAGTTAATAGATTAGCGATAATAGAATTTCCAATTTGTTTTTGTGCTGGAGATAAATCTAAACAATTGAGGAATTTTTGTAAGTTATTTAGGGCAGCGATTAAGTTATCGATATTATTTTGAGAAGGGTTTTGAAATACAGCTTGAATAGCTTGGCCAATAGCTTGAAGAAGTCTAACGAATTCTGTAAGTTCGGACTTAGAAATGTTAATATGACTACAAGCTCTGACTTCGCAACAATCATTACCATAAAATACTTTTCCTTTATTTTTATTGTGCATCTTTTCATTCCTTTCTTCCATAGAATCAATAGTCGTTACTATATATTAAAATGAAATTTATACTAAATTCGTGATGGACAAACTACCATTTCTAAAAAAATAAGAAATTGGCCCATCTAGCAAAAGATAAGTAAGGTATAGCGAAGGTTTCATATAATGTAAAGAAGAAAAGTTCAACATAAAAAACTGCATGCCGAATGTTGAACAATTGGCATGCAGTTCGTGGGTTAGTCCTTTAGTCACATTGATTTAATTTTTCAAGGGCTGTCTTAGGTAAGATTGGAATTGAAATAGTGAAAGTTGTACCATTTTCATTACTAGTCATTTTTAATGTACCGTTATGATTTTGAATGATTTTCTTCGTTACTGACAAGCCTAGCCCTGTACCTGAATCTTTTGTTGAGAAGAACGGATCAAAGATATACTCTTGAATGGCTGGAGGAATACCAATCCCATTATCAGTGAATGTAATACGAACAAAATTATCTAGGCGATAACTAGTGATTTGAATAGAAAGTTTTTTTTCACCTCGTGCATCGACAGCGTTCTGAAATAGGTTTAAAAAAACTTGCACAAGTTCGTGACGATCAATATGGACTAATATATCATCTAATTCGGTAGAGAAATTATAATCAATTGAAATGTTATGTAAAAAGACTTCACTAGCTAGTAACTGTTGAATATACTCACGTAAAAACGTATTAATGGGAAAGGGTTCTCTTGTAAATTCGCGTGTTTTTGAAATAGATAAAAATTTTGTAATAATACTATTCGCGCGATCTAATTCAGGAATAAGTAAGTTTTTAAATAGTTCTTTATTAGATGGAGAAACACTTTCTTGTAAAAATTGTAAATAACCTCGTACGGTTGTAAGAGGATTACGTACTTCATGTGCAATACCAGCTGCGATTCGTCCTGCTAGCGAAAATTTTTCTGCATCACGTTCTGAGTTTAAATAATGAAATACACTAATAACTCTAAAAATCTCTCCGTTATAATCACGAATAATTCGGTTATTTAAAATGCCATAGTTTTTGTCTAAAACTTCTTCATTATATATTTCTGTTCCTGTTCTTAATGTTTCAAGGGCTTTAATTTTTTCTTCTGGTAATTGTAGTAATTGTTGAATTGGCTTTCCGATAATATCATTTCGTACTACACCAAAATCATCTGCTGCAATTTGATTACATAATGTTATATTTCCTTTATTATCAACAAATGTTACATGATGTGAAAAAGCATCAAAAATATGAACAAAGTATGTTTCAAGTTGTTCGAATAAAAATAATGAATCGCAAGTAAGTTGAAAATCAGCCTCTTTATTTTCTTTTTGTATGTTTTGAATGGAATGAGTCGTTCTCGTTTTCTTTATTTGTAAACCAATATGTGGATTTTTGTATGTGAAATGATGTGGTAATTGATTCACAAGTTCTTCATAAAAACGTACTTTGTTTTCTAGTTCTTCTATTCGTTTTTCATGAGATACAATATCATCGTTTGGAAGCATAAATAAATAACCCCTCAATTTAAAAATTCTTCCATCTAGTATATCATATTTTTATACGGATACTCTGAAAGAAGGGACTACTTAATGAAATTGATTAGTCGAAGTGTTCAGGAAGTGAGTAGAATGAATAGAAGATGAAGTGAAAAAGGGAGGGATATATTTGCTTTTCATTGGAGTAACAGGATGGGGAGATCATGATTCTTTATATATAGATCCCTATGAAAATAGAAATAAATTACGAACATATAGTGAGCATTTTCCTATTGTAGAAGTGGATAGTTCATTTTATGCGATGCAACCTGCACGAAATTATACAAAATGGGCAATGGAGACACCGAATGATTTTTCTTTTGTCGTAAAAGCGTATCAAGGAATGACGGGACATATGAAAGGTGAAATTCCTTTTTCTACGTTTGACGAAATGTTTGATGTATATAAACAATCCATTCTTCCTTTAATAGAAGCTGGTAAATTACAAACGATTTTATTTCAATATCCACCATGGTTTGATTGTAGAAAAAAAAATGTAGATTTTCTTCGATATACGAAAGAAAAAATGGAAGGTTTGCCATGCGCCATAGAATTTCGGAATCAAACATGGTTTTATCCGGAAATGAGAGATAAGACGCTACAATTTTTGGAACAAGAGAAATGGATTCATACCATTTGTGATGAGCCGCAGGCTGGAATAGGTTCAGTACCACTCGTATTAGAAGTAACGAATGCAGAGATGGTGTTAATACGTTTTCATGGTCGAAATGTTCATGGTTGGCTTGATAAAGGAGAAAATTGGAGAGCGGTTCGTTGCTTATATCGCTACAACAATAAAGAATTAGAAGAATGGGTAGAGAGATTAGAGCAATTAAAAAAGAAGACAAAGAACATATATGTACTATTTAACAACAATTCAGGCGGGGATGCAGCGGATAATGCGAAACAGCTTATGAAAATGATGAACATTACATATGGTGAGCCGAAGCCCGAGCAATTAAATTTGTTTGAATGATAATAAACAAGAAAGGCACTGTACAAACAGGGGGAATGTACAGTGCCTTTCTATATGAAAAAGAGGGGTAACAATGTTACTGAGCGTTTGGTTGATTCATCAATTGTTGGCTTCGTAATAAATGATAATGGTTATCATTATCATTGTCAATAGTTTTCCGAAAAATATATAAAAAACTTTTTATGAGACATTAACAGTAGGGAGATTCCAAATAAAAGGTTTGGATGAAGCGAAGAAGTTATTATCAGAGATCTCTTGATAAAGTACAAAAAAAGAACAGCAATTAATGCTGTTCTTTTCCAGTGACGAATTGTTGTAAATCAAAAGGAGTTATCGCCTGGATAAACTCTTTTGAGATAAGTGTTTGAACTAGAGTACTCTCAGAAATGGAAGCACCTGTTTTCTTTTCGTAAGCTTGTTTTAATAAATCAAGTTTTTCAGCCGTTTCTTTCGGTAATTCAATTGTTAATGTGTTCATAATTTCTCCCCCTTACTATTAGAGTACCACTACAATATAGGAGAGACAAGGGAAGAGAATGTGAAACATAAAAAAGGTTACCATTTATAAAATGGTAACCTTTTTTATGTATAAGAGTTATTAAGCAATACCGATATACTTTAAAGTTTTTGATGGAGTACTATGATCAAAGAAGTGTTGTAAAAATGCGATGTCAACACCTGATTTGTATGCACAATATCCCCAAGTTTTTCGAAGTGTATGTGAGCTAATCCCTTCTAATCCAACTTCTTTTGCAGCTTTGTTTAAAATGTACCATGCATGTTGTCTCGTAATAGATTTTGTTCCTTTTTGAGACTTTAATAATGGTTCATTACGTTTCCAAGTTTTACGTTCTTTCATGTAGTCTTCGATTGCGTGCTGTAAGTCTTCATTAACAGCAAACCATTTATGTTTCTTTACTTTTTCATTGTAAAATAAAATGGAATGGCGAACATTTTCATTTTCATCGATTACATCGCTAACTTTTAATTGTAAGATTTCACTTACTTTTAAGCCAGAATTTACAGCTAATACGAATAATAAGCCATCACGTTTCGAAGATTGTAAAAGTATATTTTTGATAGTTTCTAATTGTTTTTCATTTTGAATAGGTTGTCCTGCTTGTTTCATTTCACGCACTCTCCTCTTTTATATGTGTAAAGGAAAGGATTAACTTGTTTCTTACTATAAAGGGAGAGTGTGAATTTCATGTGAACTCCTAGTGAAATTAAGACAAATTATTTGACTTCTTTTACTTTTTGTAAATTAAAGTAGAATACAACACTATTAGTTGTGTTATATACACCGTACTCCGCCTTGTGGAGATCTAAAATGTTTTTTACAATTGATAATCCGAGACCAGTACCACCCGTATGACGGCTACGAGATGCATCTAAACGGTAGAAACGATCCCAAATTTTTTCAAGACTTTCTTCTGGGATAGGGTTTCCTGTATTTTCGATTTCGACTTTTACTGTATCTTCCATTTCTATAACGGAAACTTGTATTTTTTCTCCTTCTGGCGTATAGCGAATTGCATTGCTAAGTAAGTTCACAACCACTTGCTCAATACGACTACGATTCGCTTGAACAAATATAGAAGAGTCTACATCTATGTTCACTTGTAAATGCTTTTCTTCCATGCTAAATAATAACTTTGTATAGACTTGTTGAATTAATTCACCGATTGAGAATGTAGTTATATCTAGTTTGTACGTACCTGATTCTAATTTTGCTAATTCTAACATTTCAACAATAAGTCTGTTCATGTTTTCGGTTTCTTCTAAAATAACATCTGTGTAATACGTCGTATCTTTACTAACGCCATCTTTAATTCCTTCTGCGAAACTTCTAATTACACTAAGTGGTGTTTTTAATTCGTGTGATACGCCAGAAATGAATTCTTTTCGCGTTTTCTCTAATTGACGTTCACGTTCAATATCTTGTTGTAATTTTGTATTGGCAACATTTAATCGATCGATTCGGTCTTTTAAGTTTACAGATAACGTATTAATACTACCGGAAAGCCCACCAATCTCATCGTCTGCTGTCACAGGTAATTTCTCGCTAAAATCAAAATTGGCCATTTTTTTTGTAACGCGATTAATTTTAATTAATGGTTTCACAATGATTTTTGAGTAGTAGAAGGATAACAAAATAATGACGAGAAATACGATGATTAAGGCATAGACATAATAATCCTTTAAAACGAGCATTGCTTCATTAACAGGCTGTAAAGATGCTATCGCAAAAGCGTATTCTGTAATTTCTCCGTCTTCCATAATAGGTTTTACAAAGATACTATTCTTTATATTCTCTCCGCCATCTATTATATAAGTGTTTAATTGGTGCGAGTTAGCATTGCCATTTCTAATAATGTCTGCAAAATATTGAACGGCTTGTAATGTTTCAAAATCATTTGCAAGCCGAACCTCGGCTTTTGATGGGAGCTGTAATTTAGATATAATACCAGTAAACTCAATTTGCTTTACAGTTTTGGAGCGGTTTGTAAGTCTATTTTTGGAAGAGTTGCCATTAATGGATTGAAAATCTGAAGTGACACGTTCGTTTTGCCATCTATTATAATTTGTTGTCAATTCTAGTGGGGTTATTGATTTCCCTCGTAGCAAACCGACGACGTTTATCATGCCATCTTTTTTCAATCCTAAGTTTTCGAATTTCTTATATTCTTCGGGCGTTAAAAGATTATTGAGTGGAATGAAATATGTTTCATTATTTTTAGGATTAATGACATTAATGTAGTAATTGTTATCACTTTTAATAATGCCTTCAGAATTTAAAAATTGCATATCAGCATTTGTTTTATCATGAAATTCTTGTTTTAGTTTTCTAATTTCCTCAGGATCTTTATCACTTTTTTCATAATTAGCTACGAACTTCTCAAAAGCAGTTTGAACTGTTTTTACTTTTTTATTAATATAAAATTTCTCTAAAAATAGAGATTGTCCTAAGAAAAAAAGGAGGAATATGATTGTAAATAATGTCGATGTTAATAAAAATAGTTTAAAGACGATACTTCTGTTTTTCACTGCGTCACCTCTTGTGAGAAATACTATAAATGATTTCTTTATTATAACAAATGGTACAAAAAAGTAGAGGAGAAAATCTGTCTCTTCCGAAAGTAGTTTTTAATAAAAAGTCACATAAAAAGAACTCGACAGACGTATGACGAGTTCTTTAATGTATTATTGTTGAATTGCTGCATCTAAAGCGATTTCAATCATTTCGTTAAATGTAGTTTGGCGCTCTTCAGATGTTGTTTCTTCACCAGTGAAGATGTGATCGCTTACTGTTAATACAGATAACGCATTTACACCGTATTTCGCTGCTAAAGTGTAAAGAGCAGTTGTTTCCATTTCTACTGCTAGTACACCGTAATCTCCAAGTTTTTTAACCATGTCCATGCTTTCGCGGTAAAATACATCTGCTGTTAAAACATTACCAACACGAACATGTAAGCCTTTTTCAGTTCCAGCATCGTAAGCTTTCTTTAAAAGATCAAAGTTTGCAGCTGGTGCAAAATCAAAACCTGGGAATGTTAAACGGTTCATATTAGAATCCGTACAAGCTGTCATTGCAATAATAACGTCACGTACTTTTACGTCTTTTTGAATCGCACCGCAAGTTCCAACGCGAATTAAATTTTTAACTCCGTAGCTTTGGATTAATTCGTTTACATAAATAGAAATAGAAGGAACACCCATACCTGTACCTTGAACAGATACACGTTTTCCTTTATAAGTTCCAGTGAAACCTAACATGCCACGCACGTTATTATAGCATGTAACGTCCTCTAGAAATGTTTCAGCGATATATTTTGCACGTAATGGATCACCAGGTAATAGAATAGATTCAGCGATTTCGCCTTGTTTTGCTTCAATATGTACACTCATGAAAAGTCCTCCTTATAATGTATCGATAGAAATCAATATCATCTGCATTATACACTACGAATCCTTTCAATTAAAATCTTTTTATTATTTGTAATATGTGCAAAACAGGAGGATTTCATAAATCACAATCTAGAATATATAAGTAAGAAGTTTTGTATGAACAGAGACAATAAAAATGGTAGGTGATGTCTTGAAAAATCTTGTCATTGGATTTGTTGCTTTGTTATTTATTGTAGTAGGAGGATTTTACATAAAAAAGTATCAAGAAACTACAGAGACTGTAGGTGATATTCAGGAAGTAAAATGGGATGTGTCATACGGAAAAGGAAATGAGAAAGTAGATATTTCATTCCAATTACTAAATAATAAAAATAACGAAGTTCGTGGTGTGAATGATCAAATTCAGGCAGTTATTGTGGACGGACAATTAAAGCATGTACAGCAAATGAAACCTACATTCGCAGGGAATGGATCATATAAAGTATCTTCCAAAATAGCGAAAGATGAAAGATATACAATATTTTTATATGAAGACGAAAATAAGTCGGTGAAATCATTTGCGAAGAAAGATTTTGGGAGAGAAGTAGAGGAGAAAAATAAGAAAAAAGTAAAATTTCCAATCGATAGTGTACTTACAAAAAAAATAGGGGAGTATGAAGTTTCTCTTTTATTTGGTGCATTGCATCCGAATGAACCAGCGACGTTAACATTTCAATTCCAATCGAAAAAGGGTGAGAAATTGAAATTACATTCAGAGAGAGGAGAAGTGGAGGCGCTCTATATCGTGGACGAAACGAGAGAAAATTTTTTATACGCAATACCTGTTGATACAGATGAGCAATTACAATATCGCATTACATTCCCTGCTGAAGGAACGTATAAAATATGGGGAGATTTCTATATAAATGGTAAGAAATATGAAAAAGAATTTATTGTACAAGTTCAAAAAAGAAAAAACAGCTAAATGTTTAGCCGTTTTTTCTTTTTCCTATTAATTTTGTTACAGAGAGCATTGTAATTGGTAAAGAATGATTCTTTCTAAATGCTAAATATTTACCGCTCCATGCTGGTTTATATTTTTCTTTAAAATGTCGTAACCCGCTGAAACTATACGTATAACGAACATTATTAAAGATGGCAGCAGCAACTCGTTCAGACCAGAAAGACTGTGTCGATAAACCTACATTTGAAAGTGGTGCCATACCAATATTAAAGGAATGGTATTCATTTTCTTTTGCCCACTGGAATAGGTGGATGAAAATTGCATCCATAATGCCGCTAGGTGCATCTGGATAATAGCGCATTAAATCAACAGACAATGATCCGTCTTGATATACGGGCATAAAGGTTGTAAATGCAATGATTTTTCCATCTGCATCAGATAATGTAGCGATAGGCGCTCGGCTAATATATTCACGATCAAAGTATCCGAGTGAAAAACCTTTCTCTTTTTTTCCGCCGAGCCACGCATCTGAAACTTTTCTTAACTCTTCAAATAATTCGTTTGAGAACGGTGGCTGATGAATAGAGAATGTATAGCCTTCTCGTTCAAAACGGTTGAAAGTCGCTCGCATACCGGCGCGTTTTTTTCCTGTTATTGTAAATGTGTTCAAATCAACGACAGCTTCTTCACCGAGCTTAAAGAAGTTGTAACCGAAATCATGATATAAACTCATCCATTTACTTTCGATTTGGTAGAATACACAAATGTATCCAAATCGATCAGCCTCAGCTAAAAACTCTTGTAACACAGTACGGTAGGAGGAAGGATCCCCAATTGGATCACCTAGCACAACGAGACGTTTTCCAGTTATAGAGAAGAGAAGGAGCGCTTTCCCATCACTACTAAAGAAGAATTGTTTATCTCCTAAAAATCCTAAATGACTAAGTACATTTCCATTATGTTCATCTAAAAAGTTTTGCAATCTTTTATCATTAGCTGGTTGCCCGGGAAATTCATTTCGATAACGATTGGCAATGAGTGAGCCAATCAGTAAAAATGTAGGAACGAAAAAGGCAGCTGCTAATGCACTTCGTTTCACTTGCGTAATATTACGAACAACAAAATCAGGTTTAAAAGCTTCTTTTGCACCTGCAAATAAAATACCTAAGTTTTTATATAAATATAAAGTTACAAGTAAGAATATAAAAACTTTTACCATATCAGAAAGTGAGACTTCCATTTTCTCGCGTACAAATCTTTTACGAAGCATATATAATACAGCGAGTACAATTAATAAAATAAACGTTTCTTCAATATCAATCCCTTTTAGCGTATTAAAGATGGCGGCTCCGATTAAGGAAATAATCGTCATATAGTAAGAACGCTTTGTTCCATAATATATGCCTCGTGAAAGGATCAGGAGGAGAATACCAAATGTTAGTGATAAGCTAAAAGAAAATTGAATAAGATGTTTTGGAGCTAGAATATGTAAGGCGTGTGCTCTGTTTATACTTGTCGGTAGAATGGTCGATAAAATAACCATTAGTCCAGCAAATACTGTTAAAGCAGCAGAGGCCCATGAACCTAGTTTCCCTAGAAAATCACGTTGCAAAGTCCATATAACACCAGTTGTTTCTAATGCAGGCGCGATAAAAGGTTTATCTTCAAACTTTTTAATGGCCACGCCTGTCATTTCAAAAGCTGCAAAAATAAGGCCAAGGCAGAAAGGTAAAATGTAATAGACGAGGCGGTATAATAACATAGCAGGTAGTAATACGCCTGTATCGATGCCATACTGTCCGAGCCCAGTTAAAAAGACGAGATCAAATGAACCAAGTCCTCCAGGTACAAGACTAACAACACCAGCTAAAGCAGCAATTACATACACACCTAAAAACTTTTGAAATTCGATATCGATGCCAAATAATATTAGTATGACGTACATAACAATACCGGCAGATACCCACTCAACTAATGAAACTAATGAGTATAAAACAGTTGGATTTTTCTCGTCTTCTCCTTCTTCTTGACCTTCGGTTTGCTTTGGTTTTCTATTTTTTAGTTTAGAAAAGCCAATGTATATAGGGACGAAAAGGGCGAAGAAGATAAGAACAGGCCATAGCCACGGTTTTTCATGCAAAATAAAACTTGTGTCTAATATTCCAATAAGACCGAGGAAAGAAAGAATTGCTAGTCCGTTAATAAAAGCAGTTGTCATCCAGGCGATACTTTTAATAAGTTTACCATTTTCTTTTATGTGTGGACGATAAAGCATTGTACGTACACCAGCTCCAACGAGACCACCAAATCCAATGAATCCATTTAAAGTATTAGCAATCCATGAGATGCGAAAAATCTTTTGGACGGGTATATCAGCTTTTAAATAACGAAGCATAACATAGTCATAAAAGAACATTGTTGATACGGCAAATGCACCAAGTGTAATTGCTAAAAAGACTCCTCCTGTTGGAATGTTTTTAATTGTATTGATTGCTTCTAAAAAAGAAATGCCTGCTAATTCTTTTTTTGCTTGAAAGAATACAATTGTTAATACAACAAATGGGAAGATAATTTTCCCGATTTGTAAGAAACGTTTCCATGAAAACGACATAAATACAACTCTCCTTGTATAAGAAAACTGAGACAATAATATTATTATGACAAACTTCAAGAAAAATAAAAAGGTAAATTCCTGTATAAGGGAAGCTATTTTTTATGATGGTTATATTTAAAAGAGTATTTCGTTTGTCAGAAAATTAAGTTAAAATAAGTTGAAAGAAGGAAGAGGGGGGAAGTAGATGATTATAATAGGTTATGCGGGGTATGAGCTAGAGAAAGAAAAACCTAATACATCAGAAGATTTTTTTAATAGATCTGAAGTGACATATATATTAAATGATAAAGAAAGAACCTTTTCCGTTTTATACGTACGGTATTTTGAAGAAGTTTTACAAGAAATTACTCCTTTTGAAGGAAATTCAGTATGTAAAGTAGAAGAAAAAGACATATATTTGCGAGATATTGTAGCGATATGTTGTTTACTGAAAGAGAATGAGCTTCGCATGCAAAAACGTTTGTATTTAAATAATATAGAAGAATTCCAACAATATTTTGATGCGGGAACAGTGGTGAAAGTACAAGAAATATTGGCTGAATTACATAAAAATAAAAGAGTAGAAATAGCGTGAAATGGCAAAGGAGAGGGAAAAAATGTCTAATCTAATGGTTGAAAATCAAACAGAACAAGTTTCTATGTTTTTAGAAGATGTTATTCATTTGATAACCAATTATGTAAATTATCATACGTTACCTTCTTTATTAGAAGAGACACCAGCAGGGAATGAACAATATTATAAAGGGTTATTAGCGTCAATAAGACGTCTTCTCGTTTTTTGTGAAGAAGGACATGATGCATGTTTTGTTTTGTTAAATAGCCAGCCATTTCGAAAAACAGCAGCTGAAAAAATTCTATATAAAATTTATCATCAAGTAATTGCAGAGTTTTTTTCACCAAAGAGTGATTATTGGTATGAAAATAGTCGATCTGCTTATACAGGGAAAAACTCCATCGTTTTTCAACAAACGCCACCTGTATCTATAGAGCAAGTGATGAAGAGTTTAGAAGGTAAATTTCAATTAATGCGTGAAGAACTAGAATATTATGAGACGGATTATCAAACAAAGATGTTACACAAATATTAATGGCGAAAAAGAAGCTAAGGGGACTTAGCTTCTTTTCCTTTTGTACAGTTATATAAGGGATTTCCTTTGAATATATTTAAGGGGATAGTATTAAGGAGGTGTAACATGAGTCAGCAAGGTGTATTTACAGATTACTTTCATGAAGTAGAAAACTGGTGTGAAAGTGTTCTTCACGTATTAGATAGCCGTGCAATGGAAGTGTATGATGTCCATATGCTTGCTTATAAAATCCAAACGTTATTAGACCGTATGAAAGAGCATGAGTATGATACAGATGCAGAGTTTATGTATGAAATAAGTGATGATGTAGAGCATATTCAGCATCATTTGCAGGAAGTGTTCGTACAGGGAGAAGAGGAGTATGAACTATATGAAAGAGGGGAAAGTGAACGAGCTGTTCCCATTGGAGGACACACACTTCCACCATTACCTTATCCGTATAATGCGTTAGAACCGTATATTTCTAGAGAAATTATGATGTTACACCATGATAAACATCATCGCAGTTATGTGGAGGGATTAAATAAGGCAGAAAAGATGATGGAAGAGGCGAGAAAAACAAATCAATTTGATCTAATTAAGCATTGGGAAAGAGAAGCGGCTTTTCATGGATCGGGTCATTACTTACACACGATATTTTGGAATAACATGAAAAAAGGTGGTGGAGGAAGTCCAAGAGGGGCTCTTTCACAACAAATTGAACAAGATTTTGGGAGTTTTTTACGCTTTCAAAAACATTTCACAGAAGCAGCTTCTAAAGTGGAAGGATCAGGATGGGCGATTCTCGTTTGGGTGCCACGATCTGGAAGGTTAGAAATTTTACAGAGTACACTTCATCAATTATTTACACAATGGGATACGATACCGCTCCTTGTACTAGACGTGTGGGAACATGCGTATTATTTACAATACCAAAATCGTAAAGATGAATATATTAAAAACTGGTGGAATGTTGTCAATTGGCCTGATGTAGAAAAAAGATTTGAAAGTGCGAAACAAATTGAATGGACACCGTATTAGACGCAGGTTCTCTGCGTCTTTTTTATTGGAAGGGGAGGGATATTTCGTTCATATTTTAAAAGGCCAAGCATACACTTGTACAAAAAGTGCCAAAAGGACGTGGGGGGAAATATGAGACGAATTTGTGTAATAATTACGCTTCTTATTATGTACGCAAGCGTTATGTCAATTCCTACATATGCAAAGATGAACAGTAATGTCAGTGCTCGAAATGCTGTATTAATGGAGCAACAATCAGGTCGTGTATTATACGGAAAAGCAGAACATGAGCCACAAAAAATTGCTAGTATAACAAAAATTATGACAGCCTTGTTAGCTGCTGAATCAGGCAAAATGAAAGAAATGGTATCGGTTAGTAATGAAGCAGTGAGAGTAGAAGGTTCAGCAATTTATTTAAAGCCTGGACAGAAGGTGAAGTTAGAGGATTTAGTATATGGGCTCATGCTTAGATCTGGTAATGATGCAGCACAAGTAATTGCTGAAAATGTAGGAGGGAGTATAGAAGGGTTCGTATATTTAATGAATGAAAAGGCGAAACAAATTGGAATGAAAGATACGCACTTTTCAAACCCACATGGCTTGGATGGAGATGGATCTCATTATTCGTCTGCTTATGATATGGCACTATTAACGAAGTATGCGATGGGGAACGAAACCTTTAAGAAGATTTTTGGGACAAAAACGTATAAATCAGATTCGTGGGATTATCCGTGGAAAAATAAACATAAACTCGTGACGTCGTATTATGAATTTGCAACAGGAGGAAAAACAGGTTTTACGAAGAAAGCAGGACGGACGCTTGTTACAACAGCATCAAAAGATGGACTAGATCTAATTGTCGTAACTTTGAGCGCTTCTAGCGATTGGGACGATCACATGAATTTATTTGATAAAGGTTTTGAACGTTTCAAGCAAACGAACGTTGTAGGACAAGGAGCTCTTGCTGAAATAACTGAAAAGAAATATGCCAATCATGTATATACGAAAAATAGTTTCGCGGTGCCATTAACTGAGCAGGAAAGAAAGCATGTCATATTAAAAGTTGAACTCGATAAAAGTGCAAAACTTAAAGATGGAGTAAAGGTTGGGAAGACAGAAATTTATGTTGGCAATGAGAAAGTTGGAGAACGGAATTTATTTTATAGTAAACGAAAGTTAGTAGCTACAACGGGAATGTATTGGAATAATGTGAAAGAAATTTTTTCTCATATGATAGGTGTTGGGAGCGATGGTTAATCTCGTATGGGTAGCGATGGCAGTCATAGGGATTGTTTATGCCATGATAAATGGAACGATGGAGGAAATAAATAAAGCTGTATTTGACGGGGCAAAAGACGCAGTAACAATTTGTATAGGGCTTATTAGTGTATTAGTATTTTGGCTCGGTTTAATGAAAATTGCAGAGGAAGCAGGGTTGTTAAAAAAGTTAGTGGCACTTTTTATGCCGATAGTAAAAAGGCTGTTTCCAGAAATACCGAAAGATCATCCGTCAATGGGGTTTATTTTATCGAATATGATGGCGAACTTTTTTGGATTAGGTAATGCAGCGACTCCTCTTGGTATTAAAGCGATGGAACAATTGAAAGAGTTAAATGGAGGAAAGGATTCGGCGAGCCGTTCCATGGTGACGTTTCTTGCGCTAAATACATCAGCGATTACTTTAATTCCTACAACCGTTATTTCTATTCGAATGACGTATGAATCAGCGAATCCTACTGAAATTGTTGGGGTAACATTCATTGCACAAGTACTCTCTATGATCGGAGCGATTTGGATTGACCGCTATTTTTACCGAAGAAGGAGTAGGAAGGGGCGGAAAAAATGAGCATTGTAAATACGATATCATTATGGGTAATTCCTTGTGTAATTGGTTTTATCCTGTTATATGGCACGATTAAGAAAGTGCCAACTTATGAATCATTCGTTGAGGGAGGAAAAGAAGGAATTCAAATTGCGATTTCCATTTTACCGTTTATGGTTGGGATGCTTGTATCTATTTCTATATTTCGAGCTTCAGGTGCATTGGATGCAATGATATCAGTAATGAAGCCGATGTTAGATTTAATTCACGTCCCAGCAGAAATTGTTCCGCTAGCACTTATACGCCCTATTTCAGGCTCTGCTGGTTTAAGTATAACGACCGATTTAATTGCCACATATGGGCCAGACTCGTTTATTGGAAGGTTAGCTTCTACAATGCAAGGAAGTACAGATACGACTTTTTATATTTTAACAGTATACTTCGGAGCTGTTGGAATTAGAAAAATGGGAGATGCATTAAAGGTGGGACTTTTTGCCGATTTGATCGGAATTATTTGTTCCATTGTGTTTGTTTCTTTAATGTTTAAGTAATACTATTCATTTTTTATGCTATTTCGCTTATAATACGTATACGACCACTATTAAGGTGTTGCTTAATAGTGGTTTTTTTATGCGGTATTTTTGACAAAATGATGAACTTTTATTGTGAGAAATATGAAAAAGATGGACAATAATAAAAGGTAAAAACATGATTTGACCTTTATATGTTTATTATCATCGCTATGTTGTTTAAGTAAGGTGAAGCGAAGAGCCGTCAAGCGTATGCGGTTGCCAAGTCTTTCTAATGTAAGGTAAGATAAATTCGAGGTGAAAAAAAGAAATGGAACGATTACAAAAAGTGATTGCACAAGCAGGTATTGCATCGAGAAGAAAGGCTGAGGAATTAATTCAGCAAGGAAAAGTGAAAGTGAATGGAAAAATAGTGAAGGAGTTAGGAACGAAAGTAACTCCTCAAGATAAAGTAGAAGTAAATAACATCCCTCTTGAAAAAGAAGAACCTGTTTATTTTTTACTATATAAACCAACTGGCGTAATTTCAAGTGTATCAGATGATAAAGGAAGAAATGTTGTAACAGACTTTTTCCCAGAAATTACACAACGTTTATTCCCAATCGGACGCTTAGATTATGATACGTCTGGCGTATTATTAATGACAAACGATGGGGACTTCGCAAACGTATTAATGCACCCTAGATATAAAGTTGAAAAAACGTATGTTGCAAAAATAAAAGGTCCACTAACAGGTGAGAAAATTCGCATGTTAGAACGCGGTGTTATGTTAGAAGACGGGAAAACAGCACCAGCGCGTGTGAAAATCATTTCTTGGGACAAGCGTAAAGAAATGGCGATTGTACAATTAACAATTCATGAAGGACGTAACCGTCAAGTACGTCGTATGTTTGAAGCGTTAGATTGTAAAGTAGTGAAACTAAAGCGTGAACGCTATGCTTTCTTAGAAGTAGGAAGTCTGCGACCTGGTGATGCAAGAGAATTGACACCACATGAGGTGAAACAATTACGTGCATTGGCTTCTACAAAGCCTCGCTAATCGATATTGTGAAAATTTCACCAGTGGAATGCTCCGCTGGTGATTTATTAAAAAATACATATATGCATCACTCGTCGAAGAGAGGGGAGACAATATGAAAAAAAATCGCTTATTATTTCGCGTTATTATTCTGCTCATTTTAAGCGGTGCTGTAGGATTTACACTTTATCAAGGATTCTTTGCTGATAAAGAGAAAATGCAAATTGGAAAAGAAGCACCTAACTTTGTTGTGACAGATTTAGAAGGAAAGAAAATTGAACTAAAAGATTTAAAGGGAAAAGGTGTATTTTTAAACTTTTGGGGCACTTGGTGTAAACCTTGTGAGAAAGAAATGCCTTATATGAACGAATTATATCCAAAGTATAAAGAAAAAGGCGTAGAAATCATTGCGTTAGATGCAGATGAAACAGATATTGCTGTTAAGAACTTTGTGAAACAATATGATTTGAAATTCCCGGTTGCCATTGATAAAGGAACAAAAATCATAAGCACATATGGGGTAGGACCATTACCGACAAGCTTCTTGATTGATAAAAATGGAATAGTAGTGGAACAAATTATAGGTGAACAAACGAAAGAACAGTTAGAAGGATATTTAAAGAAAATTACTCCGTAATAAAGAAAGCCTTTACATAGGAGGTGCTTACCTATAGTACCTTCGGTTTAAAAATTCTGAGTATTGTGGTAACTTAAGGTTAGAATATACAATAGTACACATAGATACAAGGGCGGTGAGAGTGTTGAAAGAAATTAAGTGTGAATGTGGACATGTGAATCCAATAGGAACTGTTTTTTGTGAAGCTTGCGGGAAACCGTTTGAAAGCAATGAAAATATAAAACTATTGGATATGCGCTATGAGGGGAGTGCTCGAAGATCTCTCACGCAAACAAAAACGATAGTCGATAAAATTTGGAGCTTTTTCTCTTCTGTAAAAGTGGGTGTATGGCTCATTGTAATTACTTTAGCTGCATCGGCGATTGGAACTATTTTTCCGCAAGAAATGTACATAACTCCAGGGGTTGCACCCGCTGAATATTATAAGGAAGAATACGGATTTTTAGGGCAATTATACTATCAATTAGGATTTAATAATTTATACGGTTCATGGTGGTATATGATTTTAATTGCTTCAATTGGTATTTCACTTGTGATATGTAGTTTGGATCGTGTCATTCCGCTTTATAAAGCATTAAAGAAACAAGGGGTGAAAAGGCACCCTAGTTTTTTAAAGAGACAAAGGTTATATGGCACTGGTACACCGCAAGATGGTGATTTGGAAAGAGTGCAAATGAATTTAAAGAAAACGAACTATAACGTGAAAGTGGAAGATGGGAACATTTTAGCTGAAAAGGGACGGTTTTCACGATGGGGTCCATATGTGAATCATATCGGTCTCATTATCTTTTTATTCGGTGCAATGCTCCGTTTTTTACCGAGTATGTACGTAGATGAAGCACTTTGGTTACGTGATGGTGAAACGAAAGAAATACCAGGAACGGATGGGCAATACTATTTAAAAAACGAGAAGTTTATAAAGGAAGTTTATGATAAAAGTAAGGACAAAGAAGTTTTTGATGAAGCGATTGATCGTGTAGGCGATAAGATGATTGCGAAAAACTTCCAAACGAATGCTGTATTATATAAAGTGGTCGGCGAAAATATAGCAGGACAAAAACCGAAATTAGAAAAAGTAAAAGAAGCGGAAATTCGAGTAAATGAGCCAATGAAATTTGATGAGTTCGCTGTTTATCAATTGGATTACAAAGAAAATGAATTTAAAAGTATGTCCTTTAACTTACAAAACAAAGAAAATAATCAAAAGTGGGGACCGATTAAAGTAGATTTAACGAATCCCACAGAAAAATTTGATTTAGGAAACGGTTATTCTTTAGAACTATTAAGCTATTTCCCGGATTTTTATTTTGACGAGAATGGAAGACCAAATACGAAAACGAAATTACCGAACAATCCTGCATTTGTGTTTAAAATGTTTACCCCTGAAACACCGGATGGTGAAGTGAGTTTTGTTGGTATTCAGCAAAATATAGAACCTGATGGAAATAATAAGTATAAAATGTCGTTTGCAGGTGTGGAAATGCAAAATGCAACCGCGCTTACTGTAAGGAAAGATTTAACGCTTTGGATTCTCGGTATTGGAGGATTTATATTTATGGTTGGTGTCATTCAAGGGATGTATTGGAATCATCGCCGTATTTGGATACAACGCGTTAATGATGAATGGTGGATTGCAGGACATACGAATAAAAATTGGTTCGGTTTAAAGAAAGATATTGAAAGAGTAATAGAAGGTACAGCAATTCCGCAACCAAGCGATAAAGTAGTGGATAAAAAAATTAGTTAAGGTGGGGAAACGATATGGTGCAAATAAGTAGTAACTTTCTCTTTACCGCATTTATTTTATATTTAATTGCCACTCTATTTTTCGGGGGAGCAATTAAAGAAAAAGGTCATAAATGGGCGAATGTAGGAATAACGATTACAATTTTAGGGTTTATTGCACAAACAGTATATTTTGTTACAAGATGGATTGCATCAGGACATGCACCAGTTAGTAACTTTTTTGAATTCGGTACGTTTTTTGGCATGATGCTTGTTGGAGCATTTATTGTCATGTATTTTATGTACCGCGTAAGTATAATCGGACTCTTTGCATTACCAGTTGCGCTTTTATTAATTGCCTACGCGAGTATGTTTCCGAGGGAAATATCTCCGCTTATTCCATCTTTAAAAAGTAATTGGTTACATATTCACGTGACGACTGCAGCAGCAGGGCAAGCAATCTTAGCGATCAGTTTTATAACGGGCGTTATGTATTTATTGAAAAATGTAGATCAATCAACGAGAAGCAAACGTACATTTTGGCTAGAAACGGTTGTGTTCACGCTTGTTTGTACAGTTGGATTTATTGGAGTAACAACGGTATTTTCTAGTATGAAATATGAAGCGAAGTTCCAATGGATTGATAAAAATGAACAACAAGTGGAAATGAAGTACAATCTTCCAGCTTTAGTTGGACCGCATGAAGGGAAGTTATTGACAGAAAATAAATTAGAACCAAAAGCTGAAGTCCCAGCGATTGTAAATGCGAAAAAATTAAATACTGTTATTTGGTCAGTGTTAGTTGGGACGTTACTTTATCTTGTATTAAGGCTGGTTTTACGGAAACGAGTTTCGGCGGCACTCCAGCCGTTAGTAAAGAATACGAATAGTGATTTACTAGATGAAATCGGATATCGATCTATTGCAATTGGATTCCCTGTTTTCACATTAGGTGCATTGATTTTTGCGATGATTTGGGCTCAAATAGCGTGGACACGTTTTTGGGGCTGGGATCCGAAAGAGGTTTGGGCGCTTATTACTTGGCTCTTTTATGCGGCGGTATTACATTTACGCTTATCAAAAGGGTGGCATGGAGAGAAGTCGGCATGGTTAGCGGTAATTGGTTTTGCAATCATTATGTTTAACTTTATTGTAGTAAACTTAATTATCGCGGGTTTACATTCATACGCATAGAGAAATAAAATAGGAGAGTGTATGTCACTTTCCTATTTTATTTTTGTCAACTTTTCTTCTTTTTTGAGAAAAACATGACAAAGTAGCGGTTGATTTTGTAAAATGATGTCGAGGACATTATATACTGTTCAAAAAAAATACATAGTTTTGGAAAAAAATTGAACAAACTTTATTATTCTTGTGAAGCATAATATGGAAAGTGAAACATTTAGAAGATTGCTTAAATAAACGAGAATAGCGCAACATAATAGTATAGAAGGGTAGGTGTGAACCGTTGTGGTAAAAGTACGCAACGGGTAGAAATGGAAAATGAATCAAGAATTTTAATTGTAGACGATGAGGATCGTATTCGTCGTTTGTTGAAAATGTATTTAGAGAGAGAACAATACACAATTGAAGAAGCAGACAATGGTGATACAGCTTTAGAAATGGCACTGCAAAATGATTATGATTTAATCTTATTAGATCTTATGATGCCTGGTAAAGATGGTATTGAAGTGTGTAAAGGGGTTCGTGAGAAGAAGGCGACGCCAATTATTATGTTGACAGCAAAGGGTGAAGAAGTAAACCGAGTACAAGGGTTTGAGGTAGGCACAGATGATTATATTGTGAAACCATTTAGCCCACGTGAAGTAGTGCTTCGTGTGAAAGCGGTCTTACGCCGTTCTGTACCAACAACATTCTTTACACAAGATACAACGACAAAAGATGTTACTGTGTTCCCTCATTTAACAATTGATAATGATGCACACCGTGTTACAGCAGATGGTAATGAGGTGAACTTAACACCAAAAGAGTACGAATTACTATTATTCTTAGCGAAAGCGCCTGATAAAGTGTTTGATCGTGAGCAATTGTTAAAAGAAGTATGGCAATATGAGTTCTTCGGAGATTTACGTACAGTTGATACGCATGTAAAGCGTTTACGTGAGAAGTTAAGCAAAAAATCACCAGACGCTGCGAAGATGATTGTTACCGTTTGGGGCGTAGGTTACAAGTTTGAGGTTGTGAACGACTGATGCTTTGGAGAAGTGTAGTAGGGAAGTTATGGATGACCATATTACTTCTCGTTTCGTTTGTGCTTGGATTTGTTGCAATTTTACTTTCACAGTTTTTTAGAACATATTATGTTGATATGAGTGAAACTAGGCTTCAAAAAGTTGCAACAAGTGTTTCAGAGTTAATTGAAGAAGGTGCCGATGTAAAAACGATTGAGAATATCGCGTACAAATTCTCTGATCCACTTTCAAGGATCATTATTGTAGAAGATGGTAAAGAAATATCTTCTTCGCCGAAACAAGAAGGTTTAGTTACTCTTACAATGGATGATTTGAAAGAAGATAAAGAATTAGCGGCTGTTTTTACAGATAAAAAAGAAATTAAGAATAACATTAGAAAAGCCTCTAATAGTAGAAAGAATAAAAACACTGAAAATGATATTATGATTGTTGGAAAACCAGTACAGTCAAAAAATCAAAGTGCAGTGTTCGTATACGAATCTTTACAAGTACCGATACAAGGTATGGAAAGAACGACTGATTTTATATTCTTATCAGCAGGGATTGCGATTATATTAACAACTTTCTTTGCATTCTTCTTATCTACTCGAATTACAGCACCACTTCGTAAAATGCGTGAGGTTGCTTTTGAGGTGTCGCGTGGGAAGTTTGATGCGAAAGCTCCTATGGTATCTCAGGACGAGATTGGTGAGCTTGCAACGGCCTTAAATCAAATGGGGAAACAGTTGAAGTTTAATATGAATGCCCTGCAACAAGAGAAAGAACAGTTAGCTAGTATATTAAGTAGTATGGCAGATGGGGTTATTACGTTAAATCAAGAAGGCGAAGTTGTTGTAATCAATCCGCCGGCTGAACATTTCTTACAAGTTTGGCAAGAAGAAAAAGAAGTAGAATTAAGTAAAAAGCTACCTTCTGAACTTGTTGAACTATTCCATCTCGTTGTAGAAAGCGAACAACAACAAGTAGTTGAAATTAATTTACAAAAAGGTAACTACGTAGTTCTTATGACGCCGCTTTACAACCAAACGAAAATTCGTGGTGCTGTAGCAGTATTGCGTGATATGACGGAAGAACGTCGTCTCGAGAAGATGCGTCAAGACTTTATTGCAAACGTATCACATGAACTTCGTACACCGATGGTAATGCTTCAAGGATACAGTGAAGCAATTTTAGATGATATTGTGCAAACGAAAGAAGAAATTAATGAGTTTGTTCAAATCATTTATGATGAATCCGTCCGTTTAGGTAAACTTGTAAATGAATTGTTAGATTTAGCGCGTATGGAAAGTGGTAATGTAGAGTTACATATCGGTGAAGTAGATATTCATCCTTTCGTTGAAAAAATAAGCCGAAAATTCCAAGGGATTGCAAAGGATAAAGAAGTCGAATTAACGGTTGACTTTCAAAATCCAATTGAGCAATACCCGTTTGATGCAGATCGTATGGAACAAGTATTGACGAATTTAATTGATAACGCAATTCGTCATACGAATGCAGGTGGGCATGTAACGCTTGTAATTGATACGAAAAATAATGGACTTATTTTTGAAGTGCAAGATTCGGGTGCTGGTATTCCCGAGGAAGATATTCCATTTTTATTTGATCGTTTCTATAAAGCTGATAAAGCAAGAACACGTGGGAAAAAAGGTGGAACAGGACTTGGGCTTGCGATTGCAAAAAATATTGTGCAAGGCCATGAGGGGAAAATTGCTGTTTCAAGTGTTGTTGGAGAGGGAACTACATTCTCTGTATATTTACCGAATCGTATAATTTAGATATGTGTTTTTAAAGTTGATAATGAATAAAGTTCTACTGTTTTTATTTTTTTGTAAATCAATTAAATAAATAATAGTAGAACTTTTTTCTATCTAAGTCGAATGAAGAATAATAAGAGGGGTGTCGTAAAGCGATGAAATTATACACAAAAACAGGAGATAAAGGGAAAACAAGTGTAATAGGCGGCAGAGTGGCTAAAGATGATATTCGAGTTGAAGCATATGGCACGATAGATGAGGCGAATTCTCATATTGGATATGCGATGACGAAGCTACAAGGCGGGTCTTTCGGAGATATTTACAATGAACTTGAAAATATTCAACATGAACTATTTGATTGCGGAGGAGACTTGGCGATAGTAGCAGGGAAAATCCCTTATAAAGTGAAGATGGAAATGGTCGAAAGCTTAGAAAGAAGGATTGATTCGTATATAGAAGAAGCACCGCCGCTAGAGCGCTTTATTTTACCAGGTGGAAGCGAGCCAGCTGCTGCTATTCATATGGCACGTACGGTTGTAAGGCGAGCGGAGCGATGTATAGTGACTTTACAAAAAGAAGGGGAAATTAATGAAATTGTTCTAAAGTATGTAAATAGATTATCTGATTATTTGTTTGCAGTAGCCAGAGTAATAAATGCTCGATTACAAGTAAAAGATGTAGAGTATAATCGCAGTGCAATCGTTTTTCGTGATAAAAATGAGAAGGAAGTGGAGTGATTCACTTTCTTTTTTTTGTATACTTTTTTCTGTAATATACCAAAATAGAGAAGGTATGGTGGTAATTAGAAAACGGAGGATGTATATGAAAGTGTTAAAATGTGGCGTCATGTTATTGACAGTATTGTTTTTATCTCAATTACATGTGTACGCAGAGGGAAATCAATGGACATGGCCTGTTGAAGGACAGATAAGTGATTATTTTGGGACAAGGCACGGAAAACACTACGGTATAGATATAGCGGCACCGATCGGCGCGCCTGTGGTAGCTATTCAAGAAGGTAAGGTAACAAAGTCTTATTATTCCAGTAGTTACGGAAATGTTGTATTTATTAAACATGGAGAATATGAGGCTGTATATGCACATTTAAATAAGAGATATGTAGTTCAAGGGGATTATATTTCAAAAGGAAAAATAATTGGAGAAGTAGGGAATACAGGAGAATCGCGAGGTGCACACTTACATTTAGAAGTTCATCAAGGAAGATGGACGATGGCGAAAAAGAATGCGATGAATCCGCTGCTTGTTTTAAATGAACAAAGAAATGAAGTCGTTTCTTCATCGTTATATGTCGTCCAAAAAGGGGACACTTTAGTTAGTATTGCACGGAAATTTAGTATGTCAGTTAAGGAAATTAAAGAAAAAAACGGACTGCAGCAAGAGCTTATTTATCCGAATCAACAATTATACGTAAAGTAAAAAAAGAGCTAGTTTAACTAGCTCTTTTTTTCAGGCTGTGGAGAAAGTCTTCTCCACAGCCTATTTTTGTGTCTGAACCTCTTTTTATGTGTCAACACTGATAAAAAAGAGGAAAAGGAG
>NZ_JBTREW010000027.1:0-58361 GCF_054823925.1 Bacillus sp. F9_6S_D1_P_5
TGTTATCTAGTTTTGAAGGAATATGCCTTCATAGTTTGGTGATGATGGCAGAGAGGTCACACCCGTTCCCATACCGAACACGGAAGTTAAGCTCTTTAGCGCCGATGGTAGTTGGGACCTTGTCCCTGTGAGAGTAGGACGTCGCCAAGCAACTAAACACGAGTCGAATGACTCGTGTTTTTTCGTGTTTTCTTTTATAATCCATAGTAATAAAAAAATGTGTTTAAATAATAATTATTTTGATTAAATACAGGGGAATGTGGCTAGGATAGTGAATAAGCAAAAGAGTTGCAAATTTTATTAATACGTATATAATTAAAGTCAAAGATAGTCAAAGTCAATAAAGGTGGCGGATAAATGAGAAATATATCTGATATCATTGAGAAATATCTAAAGCAAGTTATTGACTTAAGTAATAATAATGTGATTGAAATCAAAAGAAATGAGATTGCGGATCGATTCGAGTGCGTACCATCTCAAATCAATTATGTAATCAATACCCGTTTTACGTTAGAAAGAGGATTCGTAGTAGAAAGTAAACGTGGTGGAGGAGGTTACATTCGCATTATAAAAGTCAAACTGCATGACGATATAGACATTATTGATCAAATGCTTCATATGATTGATCATAGCGTTGCGCAAGGAAATGCAGAGAGTATGATTATACGTTTAATAGAAGAGGGAATCATAACAAATCGTGAAGCTAAGCTTATGTTAAGCGTGCTAGATCGTTCTGTATTATCAATGGATGTTCCTTCTCGAGATGAACTTAGGGCTCGAATATTATGCGCAATGTTAAGAACACTGAAATATAAATAAATACAGCTTTTGTAAAAGAATAATAACTAAAAGATAAGGCAGTTAAATATTGTAGAAGTTTTGAAAAAAGAACACGCACTTTTATTTAAACGAATAAAGGAAAGTGAACAATCTAGTAATGTATGAAAAGTACTATGAGATAGATCGTTCCTGTTGTAAAGGTGGGGATAGTGATGACTTGTCAAAACTGTAATATAAGACCAGCAACTTTACATTATACAAAAGTAATTAACGAAAAGAAGGCGGAAGTTCATCTTTGTGAGCAATGTGCAGAACAAAGTGGCTATACGTCTTTCTTTCAATCATCGCAGTCTAACTTTTCATTCCATGATTTATTTGCTGGGTTATTACACGGTGAATCAACAATGTTTGAAGAAGGAAAAAACGGATTTTCGAATACAAGTATATTAAGGTGTCCAGATTGTAAGATGACATATGAGCAATTTACAAAGGTCGGACGCTTTGGATGTGCTTCTTGTTACGATACATTTAAGGAACATTTAAAGCCATTATTAAAACGTCTTCACGGAGGGCATACAGATCATTGTGGAAAAATTCCGGAGCGTATAGAAGGAAATATCCACTTAAAGAAAGAATTAGATGAACTAAAACTCATTCTGAAACAATATGTGCAGAAAGAGGAATTTGAGAAAGCTGCTGAAATAAGGGATAAAATTCGAGGTCTTGAAAATCAGCTTAGTGAGCATAGAGAGGGGGAATAGTTCTATGTCACTGGACAAAATTATGAATGAAGCGATTAGTCCATGGATGAAGGGGGATGGCCCTGATTCTGATATTGTTTTAAGTAGTCGAATTCGTTTGGCTCGTAATTTAAAAAAATATCAATTCTCTACTATGCAAAACGAAGAAGAAGCTAAACAGATTCATGAGTTATTTAAAAAGGAATTTATAAATAAAACAGTAGAACCCTTTGGAGAGTTTGAACTATTAAAAATGAATGAATTAACACCTCTTCAGAGGAGAGTATTAGTTGAAAAGCATTTAATTAGTCCTAACCTTGCTGGAACAGAGTACGGAGCATGTCTATTGTCAGAAAGTGAACATATTAGTGTTATGTTGAATGAAGAAGACCATATTCGGATTCAGTGCTTATTTTCAGGATTGCAGTTATCCGAGGCTCTTCAAAGTGCCAATCAAATAGATAATTGGATAGAGAAAGAGGTTGAATATGCTTTTGATGAATCACTTGGATATATTACGAGTTGTCCTACTAACGTTGGTACCGGATTGAGGGCTTCTGTGATGATTCATTTACCGGGACTCGTCTTAACGAAAAGAATTAGTCGTATCATACAAGTAATTCAAAAATTAGGGTTAGTAGTAAGAGGAATATACGGTGAGGGTAGCGAAGCGTTAGGTAATATATTTCAAGTGTCAAATCAAATGACACTAGGAAAATCTGAAGAAGATATTATTGCAGATTTAAAGAGTGTCATTCAACAAATTATACAGCAAGAAAAAATGGCTAGAGAATTAATTGTACAAAATTCAAGTATTGAGCTTGAAGACAAAGTTTATCGCTCTTATGGCATACTAGCAAACAGTCGGTTAATTCAATCTGCGGAAGCGTCCACTTGCTTATCAGATGTACGACTTGGTATTGATTTAGGATATATAAAAGGTGTATCGAGAAATATTTTGACTGAGCTAATGGTTCTTACACAACCGGGCATTTTACAACAATATGCGGGAGGGCCTTTAGGACCAGAAGAAAGAGATTATCGAAGAGCAACCTTAATCCGTGAGCGATTACGTATTGAAAAAAACTAAGCGCAAGTAGGAGGCGATTTCTATGATGTTTGGAAGATTTACAGAAAGAGCACAGAAAGTATTAGCTTTATCTCAAGAGGAAGCAATTCGCATTGGGCATAATAATATTGGAACAGAACATATTTTACTTGGGCTTGTACGCGAAGGAGAAGGAATTGCAGCAAAAGCGTTAATTGCTCTTGGATTAAGTCCAGAGAAAGTTCAAAAAGAGGTAGAAGCGTTAATTGGGCGCGGAACAGAAGCTTCTCAAACTGTACATTATACACCGCGTGCTAAAAAGGTTATTGAGTTGTCTATGGATGAAGCTCGTAAGTTAGGTCATTCTTACGTTGGAACAGAACATATCCTACTCGGTTTAATCCGTGAGGGTGAAGGTGTAGCAGCACGTGTTTTAAATAACTTAGGTGTTAGCCTAAATAAGGCAAGACAACAAGTATTGCAACTGCTTGGAAGTAATGAAGCAAGTTCAGGTCACCAAGGCGGTTCTTCAACAAATGCAAATACACCAACACTTGATAGCTTAGCGCGTGATTTAACGGTTGTTGCACGTGAAAATCGTTTAGATCCTGTTATTGGACGTGGTAAAGAAATTCAACGTGTAATTGAAGTGTTAAGCCGTAGAACAAAAAACAATCCAGTATTAATTGGAGAGCCTGGTGTAGGTAAAACGGCAATTGCAGAAGGATTAGCACAACAAATCGTAAATAATGAAGTTCCTGAAACTTTAAGAGATAAGCGCGTTATGACACTAGATATGGGTACAGTGGTAGCTGGAACGAAGTATCGTGGTGAATTTGAAGATCGTTTAAAGAAAGTTATGGATGAAATTCGTCAAGCTGGCAACATTATTCTATTTATTGATGAACTTCATACATTAATTGGTGCAGGTGGAGCAGAAGGTGCCATTGATGCATCGAACATTTTAAAACCATCTTTAGCACGCGGAGAGTTACAATGTATTGGGGCAACAACTTTAGATGAATATCGTAAATATATTGAAAAAGACGCGGCTTTAGAGAGACGTTTCCAACCAATTCACGTTGATGAGCCAAGTTTAGAAGAATCAACTCAAATCTTGAAAGGTTTACGTGATCGTTACGAGGCACATCACCGTGTATCTATTACAGATGATGCAATTGATGCAGCTGTAAAGCTGTCAGACCGTTATATTACAGATCGTTTCTTACCAGATAAAGCAATTGACTTAATTGATGAAGCTGCTTCAAAGGTTCGCTTACGTTCTTATACAACACCACCAAATCTAAAAGAGCTTGAAGTGAAGCTTGAGGAAATTAGAAAAGAAAAAGATGCAGCTGTACAAAGTCAAGAATTTGAAAAAGCTGCTTCCTTACGTGATATGGAACAACGCTTACGTGAGAAGTTAGAAGATACGAAGCGTCAATGGAAAGAGCAACAAGGAAAAGAAAACTCAGAAGTGACAGTAGAAGATATTGCAAATGTCGTTTCTACGTGGACTCGTATACCGGTCTCTAAACTTGCACAAACAGAGACTGATAAATTATTAAACTTAGAATCCATTCTTCATGATCGTGTTATTGGTCAAGATGAAGCGGTAGTAGCTGTAGCGAAAGCTGTTCGTCGTGCTAGAGCGGGATTGAAAGATCCAAAACGTCCGATTGGTTCATTTATTTTCTTAGGACCAACAGGTGTAGGTAAAACGGAGCTAGCAAGAGCGTTAGCAGAATCTATGTTCGGTGATGAGGATGCAATGATTCGCATCGATATGTCTGAGTACATGGAGAAGCATTCTACTTCTCGTTTAGTTGGATCTCCTCCAGGATATGTTGGATATGAAGAAGGTGGACAATTAACAGAAAAGGTTCGCCGTAAGCCATATTCAGTTGTCCTGTTAGATGAAGTAGAGAAAGCTCACCCTGATGTGTTTAACATTTTACTACAAGTATTAGAAGATGGTCGCTTAACGGATTCTAAAGGGCGTACGGTTGATTTTCGTAATACAATTGTTATTATGACATCTAACGTTGGTGCAGACGCGTTAAAACGTAATAAACACCTTGGATTTAACGTACAAGATGAGAGCCGCGATTATTCAGATATGAAAGGTAAAGTAATGGATGAACTGAAAAAGGCATTTCGTCCAGAATTCTTAAACCGTATTGATGAAATTATCGTGTTCCATATGCTTGAGAAAAAACATATTCAAGAGATTGTAACACTTATGGTAAATCAGTTAGTGAATCGCTTAAAAGAGCAAGAAATTGAATTGCATTTAACAGAAGGAGCAATTTCAGCCATTGCTGATAAAGGATTTGACCGAGAATACGGTGCTCGCCCGCTTCGTAGAGCAATTCAGAAACATGTAGAAGATAGACTATCGGAAGAACTTTTAAAAGGTGCTATTGAGAAAGGACAAAAAGTTATCTTTGATGTTGAAGGGGAAACATTTGTCATTCATAGTGCTGAAAAGGTAAAATAAGTATAGACAAACTAAGAGGGCTACGAGATAGCCCTCTTTCTTGTACGGGAAGAATAAACTGTTTATAGATGAAAGTGAAGTGAAATATAAAACGATATGGCTAAAAAGAAAACAAAATTCACATGTCAAGAGTGTGGTTATCAGTCACCAAAATATATGGGGAAATGCCCTGGTTGTGGTCAATGGAATACGCTTGTTGAAGAGATGGAACCTGTTGTATCATCAAGACGCCTTAATTATGCCAATGCAATTCAATCGGAAGTAACAAAACCAAGACGCCTAACAGAAGTAGAAACAAAATCTGAGGCGCGTATTGAAACGAAATTCCAAGAGTTTAACCGTGTGCTTGGTGGTGGGATTGTAGATGGATCCTTAGTACTTATTGGTGGAGACCCTGGTATTGGAAAATCAACATTGCTATTACAGATTTCATCGCAATTAGCAGATTCTTCATATGATGTACTATATATATCTGGTGAAGAATCGGCAAAACAAATTAAACTTCGTGCAGATCGTTTACATGTAAATGGTAGTAATCTATTTGTTGTATCAGAGACGGACTTGCAACGAATTGCAGCACACATTGAAGAGATGAATCCAGCTTTTGTTGTTATTGATTCCATTCAAACAATACATTTACCTGAAGTAACATCAGCGCCGGGAAGTGTGGCACAAGTACGTGAATGTACAGCAGAATTAATGAAACTTGCAAAAACGAAAGGAATCCCTATTTTTATCGTCGGACATGTAACTAAAGAGGGGGCAATTGCAGGACCTCGTATGCTAGAACATATGGTCGATGCAGTGCTTTACTTTGAAGGAGATCGTCATCATACATATCGTATTTTACGAGCTGTGAAGAATCGTTTTGGTTCCACGAATGAAATGGGTATTTTTGAAATGAAAGAGCTTGGTCTTGCGGAAGTTTTAAATCCTTCTGAAATTTTTCTTGAGGAAAGACCCGTTGGAGTCGCAGGATCAACAGTAGTTGCCTCAATGGAAGGAACAAGACCTGTTTTAGTAGAAATACAAGCATTAATCTCCCCTACTAGTTTTGGAAACCCTCGAAGAATGGCGACGGGAATTGATCATAACCGTGTATCGCTTATTATGGCAGTGTTAGAAAAAAGAACAGGTTTATTATTGCAAAATCAAGATGCATATTTAAAAGTAGCAGGTGGTTTGAAATTAGATGAACCAGCAATTGATTTAGCTGTGGCTTTAAGTATCGCTTCAAGTTTTAGAGATAAATCTACGGCACCAACTGATGCAGTAATAGGAGAAGTAGGATTAACTGGAGAAATAAGAAGAGTATCAAGAATTGAACAACGTGTACAAGAAGCAGCTAAATTAGGATTTCAGCGTGCTATTATTCCTAGAAAAAATTTGGGAGGATGGACAATTCCAGATGGGATTGAGGTAGTAGGTGTATCTAATTTAGGGGAAGCGCTTCGTTTGACATTAGGAGGCTAGGCTATGGAAGAAAACAAGCAACGTGTCAAAAGTATAATTAATATTTTACAACTCGTGGCCCCAGGAACACCACTGCGCGAAGGGATAGATAATGTGCTTCGCGCACAAACAGGGGGACTAATTGTTCTTGGATATAATGAACAAATTAAAAGTATTGTAGATGGAGGCTTTCATATTAATTGCGCATTCTCTCCTGCTAGTTTATATGAATTAGCAAAAATGGATGGGGCACTTATTTTAAATGAAACTGGAAGTAAAATTTTAATTGCAAATGCACAGTTAGTTCCAGAGGCATCTATTGATTCTATTGAAACAGGTATGCGCCACCGAACAGCGGAGCGTGTAGCAAAGCAGACAGGTAGCCTTGTAGTGGCTATTTCACAAAGACGTAACGTAATTACGCTATATCAAGGGAATTTACGTTATACACTAAAAGATATAGGTGTTATTTTAACAAAGGCAAACCAAGCTATTCAAACGTTAGAAAAATATAAGGCTGTATGGAATGATGGGATTACGAATTTGGGTATCCTGGAATTTGAAGAAGTCGTTACAATGTCCGAAGTAGTTCATGTTTTACATAGTGTTGAAATGGTACTGCGTATTAAAAATGAAATATTAAGCTATATCCATGAATTAGGAACAGAAGGTAGGTTAATTCGTTTACAACTTACCGAACTACTAGCTGATTTAGAGGCAGAAGCAGCGTTATTAATTAAAGATTACTATCAAGAAAAAACACAAGACCATCATCAAATTTTGAAAAAATTACAAGATCTTGCGAATACACAACTTCTAGAGGATAGCGATTTAGTTAAATTGCTTGGATATCCGGGACAAACGAGTTTAGAAGAAAGTGTGACGCCGAGAGGATACCGAATCACCAGTAAGATTTCACGCGTTCCACCACTTATCATTGAAAATTTAATTAATCGATTTAAAACTTTGCAAGGTGTTTGTCGGGCAACTATTAATGAATTAGATGATGTGGAAGGAATTGGGGAAGTCAGGGCGAAGAAAATACGAGAAGGTCTAAAAAGAATCCAAGAGCATCTCTATATGAGTAGACACAATTAAGAATATTACATTGATTCCACAATATAACGACACTAGAACACTTTTGGTATATGATATGATATATTGGTAAATAAAACTATTTATAAAAAAACACGTCCGCTTTTGCATTCGGCGTTTTGATTAGCGAAACAATGGTTAATAATGAGTAGGAGGTGGTTGGATGTTAAAACGGATTGTACAGCTCTTCTTTCTAGTAATCGGGGGAGCGTTGGGGATTTACTTAATCCCAAAAGTTATTAATGTATTAGACATCGGTGCCGTTCCTTTATTGGAAGGATCGTATGCTCGTGCAATTATTGGTGCAATTATTTTATTTTTAACAACATTTTGGCTTGTAGATTATATTGTTCAACTTATTAAGCATATTGAAGAGGCTCTTGTAAAGGCGCCTGTAGCAGATGTTTTATTTGGTACATTAGGTTTAATCTCTGGCCTTATTGTTGCATATTTAATTTTAATCCCAATTCGTGAATTTACAATTCCAGTTATTAGTACAGTGTTGCAAGTGTTCTTTACTCTTTTACTTGGGTATTTAGGATTCCAAGTAGGATTTAAAAAGAGGAATGAATTGCTAGGGTTATTTACATTACCACAACGTGGGAAGAAGAAAAATAATAATAGTGAGAATGAAGAAACTGAAACTGAGGTAGAGGAATCTACAACCCACTGGAAAATTCTCGATACGAGTGTAATTATCGATGGACGTATTGCTGATATTTGCCAAACGAAGTTTTTAGAAGGAACAATTGTCATTCCACAATTCGTGTTAGAAGAGCTTCAGCACATTGCCGATTCTTCTGATGCTTTAAAGCGTAATCGTGGTCGCAGAGGATTAGATATTTTAAATCGTATTCAAAAAGAGATGCCGATTCCGGTAGAAATTTATGAAGGCGATTTCGATGATATTCAAGAAGTGGACAGCAAACTTGTAAAGTTGGCGAAAATCACTGGTGGAACGGTAGTAACGAATGATTTCAACTTAAATAAAGTTTCTGAATTACAAGGGGTAACAGTTTTAAACATTAACGATTTAGCTAATGCAATTAAACCTGTTGTACTCCCAGGTGAAGAACTAAGTGTTTATGTTGTAAAAGATGGTAAAGAACAAAATCAAGGTGTTGCATATTTAGATGACGGCACGATGATTGTAGTAGAAGATGGTAGAGAATATGTAGGTTCACAACTCGATGTACTTGTTACTAGTGTGTTACAAACATCGGCAGGTCGTATGATTTTCGCCAAACGTAAATTATTAGAAAAAGCATTATAAGTAGAGGATTATTAATATGTATACATTAATTATTCCAGCAGCTGGTCAAGGAAAGCGGATGGGTGCTGGCAAAAATAAGTTGTTCTTACTTATTAATGAAGTACCAATTATTGTGCATACGTTACGTGCTTTTGAAAAGGATAAGGCATGTAAAAATATTATTATGGCAATTAATGAAGAAGAGCGCCCATATTTTGAAGAGTTAATGCAGAAGTATCCGGTTGAAAAGCCAGTACAATTTATTCAAGGTGGAGCTGAAAGACAAGATAGTGTGTATAACGCGATTCAGCATACGAGTGAGGTTGAGTATGTTCTTGTACATGACGGTGCACGCCCGTTCGTAACGAATAAAGTGATTCAAGATGTATTAACTGCAGCAGAAAAACATGGGGCTTCCATTTGTGCAGTGCCAGTGAAAGATACCGTTAAGAAAGTAGAGCAGGGTGTTGTTGTCGAAACGGTAGAAAGATCTCAGCTTAAAGCTGTACAAACACCGCAAGGGTTTGCTGTTTCTCTTTTATTAGAAGCTCATAGAAGCGCGAAGCAGAGCTGTTTCCTTGGTACAGATGATGCAAGTCTTGTAGAACGTATCGGGAAGCAAGTAGGTGTAGTAGAGGGGAGTTACTATAATATTAAAGTGACGACTCCAGAGGATTTACTAATTGCTGAAAGTTTTCTTCACGTTCAAAAGAAATGATAGCAATGATTATAGCGAAGAAAAGCTCGGCAACGGCCGGGCTTTTCTTTATAAGGATAGCGATATAATATAGAATCATAAAGCTCAGTAGTTTAGCTCGAGGAGGATGTAAAGAATGTTTCGAATTGGACAAGGTTTTGATGTGCATGAATTCGCGGAATGTAGACCGTTAATTATTGGCGGGATTACAATTCCACATGAGAAAGGATTAATTGGTCACTCTGATGCAGACGTATTGTTACATACGATCGCGGACGCATGTTTAGGTGCAATCGCAGCAGGAGATATCGGAAAACATTTCCCTGATACAGATCCTGCCTTTAAGGATGCTGATTCAGCTGTATTACTGCAAAAGGTTTGGGAATTTGTGCGTAACCAAGGTTATGAATTAGGGAATTTAGATTGTACAATTATTGCTCAAAAGCCAAAAATGGCACCACATATCGAAAGTATGCGTAAACGCATTAGTGAACTGTTAGAAACGTCTATTGATAATATCAATGTAAAGGCAACAACAACAGAAAAATTAGGATTTACAGGTAGAGAAGAAGGAATTGCTTCTCAAGCAGTTGTTTTATTACAGAAAAAATAATGGTTTTTAATTCGTAAGATGGATAATCACATTTGTTTGGTGTACAATTATAGAATGTGTTGACATTAAGAATGGAAGGTGTACCAATTATGGAAAAGCAAGTGAGAGTGCGCTATGCGCCAAGTCCAACAGGACACTTACATATCGGAAATGCGCGTACGGCATTATTTAATTATTTATTTGCTCGTCATCAAGATGGTAAGTTTATTATTCGTATTGAAGATACTGATGTAAAACGTAATGTTGCAGGTGGAGAAGAAAGCCAATTAAAATACTTGAAATGGCTCGGTATGGACTGGGATGAAGGTGTTGATGTTGGTGGTGAATTTGGACCATATCGTCAAACAGAGCGTTTAGATATTTATAAAAAATTATATGAAGATTTATTAGAGCGTGGCTTAGCTTACAAATGTTATATGACAGAAGAAGAGCTAGAAGCAGAACGTGAAGGGCAAATCTCTCGTGGTGAAACACCTCGTTATGCAGGTAACCACCGTGATTTAACTGAAGCGCAAGTGAAAGAATTTGAAGCTGAGGGACGTATTCCAAGTATTCGTTTCCGTGTACCAGCTGACCGTGATTACACATTTAAAGATATTGTAAAAGATGAAGTTGCATTCCATTCAAATGATTTCGGTGATTTCGTTATCGTGAAAAAAGATGGAATTCCAACTTATAACTTTGCAGTAGCAGTAGATGATCACTTAATGGAAATTACACACGTACTTCGTGGTGATGACCATATTTCAAACACGCCAAAACAAATGATGATTTATGAAGCTTTCGGTTGGGATATTCCGCAATTCGGTCATATGACTTTAATTGTAAATGAAAGCCGTAAAAAATTAAGTAAGCGCGATGAATCTATCATTCAATTTATTGAGCAATATAAAGAGCTTGGATATCTTCCAGAAGCAATCTTTAACTTTATTGCATTACTAGGTTGGTCGCCGGTAGGAGAAGAAGAAATCTTCTCTCAAGAAGAGTTTATCAAAATGTTTGATGCAGCTCGTTTATCAAAATCACCTGCATTATTTGATTCTCAAAAACTAAAATGGATGAACAACCAATATATGAAAAAGCAAGATTTAGATACGGTGGTAGAATTAAGCTTACCGCATTTAGTGAAAGCTGGACGTATAGGTGAAACTTTAAGTGAACAAGAACAAGCTTGGATTCGTGATGTAATTGCGTTATATCATGAACAAATGAGCTTTGGAGCTGAAATTGTAGAGCTTTCTGAAATGTTCTTCAAAGATCATGTTGATCATGAGGAAGAAGGACAAGAAGTATTAAAAGGTGAACAAGTACCAGAAGTACTTCGTGCATTTGCTGGTCAAGTAGAAGCACTAGAAGCGATGGAACCTGCAGCAATTAAGGCGGCTATTAAAGCAGTTCAAAAGGAAACAGGTCATAAAGGTAAAAACTTATTTATGCCAATCCGTGTTGCAACTACTGGTCAAACACATGGACCAGAGCTTCCTAATGCTATTGCACTTCTTGGAAAAGAAAAAGTTTTAAATCGTCTTCAAAAAGTAATTGGTTAACATTTTCTAGGTTTAGAAATATAATAAGTATACTTAAAACCTAATAAGGAAAAGCGACGAGAAGGAGAAGTAGAAAATCAGGCTTTTTACAGAGAGAACCACCTTTAGGCTGGAAGTGGTTTATAAGCGGTTTTTTGAAATGCCCCTTCGAGTCTTCTGCTGAACAGCAAAATGTTTTGTGAAACGTCTTAGGGCGTTAAAGTAAGCAGAAGCGGTGTACACCGTTATCAGAGATGAGTTTGAGGCTTTTTTAGCCTAAACAGAGTGGAACCGCGCTTATAAGGCGTCTCTGTCAATATGACAGAGGCGTCTTTTTTTATACCATAAAACTGGGTATGAGTATAAGTTTTATCTACGTGTATAAAGATTTAGGGAGATAAGTAGGGAGTTAGTTCACTCGAAAAAGCAGCCCATAAAGGGGAGGGAACGTCGATGTTTAAGAGGCTTCGGGAAGATATTGAAGTCGTTTTTGAACAGGATCCAGCGGCAAGAAGTTATTTCGAAGTCATTTTGACTTACTCTGGATTACATGCAGTTTGGGCCCATCGAATTGCACATGCTTTTTATAAAAAGAATTTCTTCTTTATTGCACGTTGGATCTCACAAGTTAGTCGTTTCTTTACTGGCATCGAGATTCATCCAGGAGCAACAATTGGTCGTCGTTTTTTCATAGACCATGGAATGGGGGTTGTAATTGGAGAAACGTGCGAAATTGGTGATAATGTAACGATCTATCAAGGGGTTACATTAGGTGGTACGGGTAAAGAAAAGGGAAAGAGGCACCCTACAATTCAGGATAATGTATTAATTGCAACAGGTGCCAAAGTACTAGGTTCTATTACAGTTGGAGAGAATTCTAAAATTGGAGCAGGATCTGTCGTATTAAAAGAAGTCCCTGCACACTCTACAGTTGTAGGTATACCTGGCCGAGTCGTTATTCAAAATGGAGTAAAGATCGGTCAAGAATTAAATCATTCTGACCTTCCAGACCCAATCTTTGATAAATTAAAGGTTATGGAAGTAGAACTTGATAAATTGAAAAAACAACTTGAAGTAAAGGTAGAAAGGAAGGATAAAAATGACTATTCACATTTATAATACGTTAACACGTCAAAAGGAAGAATTTACTCCATTAGAAGAAAATAAGGTAAAGATGTATGTATGCGGACCTACAGTTTATAACTACATTCACATTGGGAATGCAAGACCACCTATGGTATTTGATACGGTACGCCGTTATTTAGAATATAAAGGATACGATGTGCAGTATGTATCTAACTTTACAGACGTAGATGATAAATTAATTAAAGCAGCAAATGAGTTAGGTGAAGATGTGCCAACGATTGCGGACCGTTTCGTTGAAGCGTACTTTGAGGATGTAACGGCACTAGGTTGCAAACATGCAACGGTTCATCCGCGTGTAACGGAAAATATGGATATCATTATTGAATTTATTCAAGAACTTGTGAATAAAGGATATGCATATGAATCAGAAGGTGATGTGTACTTTAGAACGAAGGAATTCGAAGGATACGGTAAATTATCGCATCAACCAATCGCAGACTTACGTCACGGTGCGCGCATTGAAGTAGGAGAAAAGAAACAAGACCCTCTTGATTTTGCTTTATGGAAAGCGGCGAAAGAAGGAGAAATCTTCTGGGAAAGTCCTTGGGGGAAAGGTCGTCCAGGTTGGCATATCGAATGCTCGGCAATGGCGCGTAAATACTTAGGGGACACAATTGATATTCACGCTGGTGGTCAAGACTTGGCATTTCCTCATCATGAGAATGAAATTGCGCAATCTGAGGCGTTAACAGGAAAAACATTTGCACGTTATTGGATGCACAATGGATATATTAATATTAATAATGAGAAGATGTCTAAGTCACTTGGGAACTTCATTTTAGTTCACGATATCATTAAGCAATATGATCCGCAGTTAATTAGATTCTTTATGCTATCAGTACATTACCGTCACCCAATTAATTTCAGTGAAGAGTTATTACAAAGTACAAATAACGGGCTGGAAAGAATTAAAACGGCTTACGGTAACTTGAAACACCGTATGGAAAGTAGTACGGATTTAACAGATCATAATGAGAAATGGTTAGCTGAACTGGAAAAATTCCAGACTGCATTTGAAGAAGCGATGAATGATGACTTCAATACAGCTAATGCAATCACTGAGTTATATAATGTAGCAAATCATGCAAATCAATATTTACTGGAAGAACATACGTCTACAGTAGTAATTGAAGCATACGTAAAACAACTTGAAACATTATTTGATATTTTAGGGTTAGAATTAGCGCAAGAAGAGTTACTCGATGAAGAAATTGAGGCGCTTATTCAAAAACGTATTGAAGCTCGTAAAAATCGTGATTTTGCATTATCAGATCAAATTCGCGATGATTTAAAAGATCGTAATATTATTTTAGAAGATACCGCTCAAGGTACAAGATGGAAAAGAGGATAAGAATGATTGATGCAAAGCAATTAAACAGCTTAGCGTTAGCATATATGGGTGATGCGGTGTATGAACAATATATCCGCTATCACCTACTTCAAAAAGGGAAAGTTCGTCCTAATCAATTACATCGATTAGGGACAAGCTTTGTTTCGGCAAAAGCGCAGGCGAAAGTTGTTTATCATTTATTAGAGACAGCATTTTTAACTGAAGAAGAAGAAGCGGTACTAAGAAGAGGGCGTAATGCCAATTCAGGTACTGTTCCGAAAAATACGGATGTACAAACATATCGACATAGTACAGCCTTTGAAGCGTTAATTGGCTATCATCACTTATTAAATAATCGTGAAAGATTAGACGAAATTGTATATAAGGCAATTGCTGTTTTAGAAGAAAAGGAAGGGGGCACATCATCATGAGTAGTGAGTATATTATCGGACGTAACCCTGTAATTGAAGCGTTACGATCAGGAAGAGATATTAATAAAATTTGGATCGCGGAAGGTGCTGCCAAAGGACAAGTACAAATTGTACTAGCACTAGCGAAAGAAAATAAGATTATTTTACAACATGCGCCAAAGAAGAAGTTAGATCAATTAGTTGAGGGGAACCATCAAGGTGTAATTGCTCAAGTGGCTGCATATCAATATGCTGAGTTAGAAGATCTATTTAAAGTAGCAGAGAAGCGTAATGAAGATCCGTTCTTCTTAATTTTAGATGAAATTGAAGACCCGCATAACCTAGGTTCTATTATGCGTACTGCGGATGCAACAGGCGCCCATGGAATTATTATTCCGAAAAGAAGAGCGGTAGGACTTACAGCATCAGTTGCGAAAGCATCTACTGGAGCAATTGAATATATTCCTGTTGCGCGTGTAACGAATTTATCTCGTACAATCGATGAATTAAAAGAGCGTGGACTTTGGATTGCTGGTACAGATGCAAAAGGGAAAACGGATTACCGTAATTTAGATGGTAAAATGCCAATTGGATTAGTAATTGGAAGTGAAGGAAAAGGTATGAGTCGTATTATTGGTGAAAAATGTGATTTCTTAATTACTTTACCGATGGTTGGTAAAGTTACATCCTTAAATGCTTCAGTAGCCGCAAGTTTGTTAATGTATGAGGTATATCGTAAACGTAACGAAATTGGTAAATAAAAAATGAACGATATTTTAATCGTTGACGGTTACAACATTATTGGAGCTTGGGGAGACTTGAAGAAACTACGGGATGTAGATTTGCAATCATCAAGAGATGCACTGATTGATAAGATGGCGGATTACCAAGGTTACACAGGTACAAAGGTAATGATAGTCTTCGATGCATATACAGTTCACGGTATTGAAAAAAAGATGAAACAATCGCGTGTGGAAGTTATATTCACGAGGAAGAATCAAACTGCAGATGAAAAGATAGAGCAACTTGCGATTGAGCTTAGAAATATAAATACGCAAATATATGTTGCAACTTCTGATTATACAGAACAATGGGTTATATTTGCACAAGGTGCTCTTCGGAAATCTGCACGTGAGTTAGAGTTAGAAGTACAAGCGATGGAGCAACAAGTAAGAAGACGTACACAAGACACAAAAGAGAAGCAACCCGCTATGCGAAAGATATTCAGTAAAGATATTACAGAAAAATTAGAAAAATTAAGAAGAGGAGAGCGTTGAAGCATTGACGCTCTTTGTCTTTTTACTGTATAATATTTCTAAATAAATAGCGGTCGGAGGGATCAAGGTGGAAGCAGGCTTCGTAAGTGTAGGCGACGTTACATTTCGTGATTTAGAAGATGAGGCAATCGTTGAGTTAGTTCGAAAAGGTAATACTGACGCTCTAGAATATTTGATTCACAAATATAAGAACTTTGTTCGCGCGAAATCGAGATCTTATTTCTTAGTGGGTGCCGATCGAGAAGATATTGTTCAAGAAGGTATGATTGGGTTGTTTAAAGCGATTCGTGATTATAAGGAGGACAAGCTGTCTTCATTCAAAGCATTTGCTGAACTGTGTATCACTCGACAAATTATTACCGCTATTAAAACAGCAACCAGGCAAAAGCATATTCCGTTAAATTCGTATGTGTCTTTAGATAAACCGATTTATGATGAGGAATCTGATCGGACATTATTAGATGTTATTTCGGAAGCGAAGGTAACTGATCCTGAAGAAATGATTATAAGTCAGGAAGAATATACAGACATAGAATCTAAAATATCTGAATTATTAAGCGATTTAGAAAGAAAAGTGCTTTCTTTGTATCTAGATGGTCGTTCTTATCAAGAGATTTCGGAACAGTTAAATAGACATGTGAAATCTATTGATAATGCTTTACAGAGGGTGAAGCGGAAATTGGAACGATATATGGAAATGAGAGAGAGTACCACTTTAAATTCATAACAAGTGCTACAGGTGTACAAAATCACCTGTTTTCTTTTTGTGGAGAGTACAAAAGGCATGACATTGACATTGTCTTTTGTTGTATGATACATTTTTAGGGACATAATGTTACAAGGTTGGTGTAACTAATGAGGAAAAAAGTTGTACTCTCATGTGAAGAGTGTAAAAATCGAAACTACTCTACGATGAAAGATACGAGCTCAGTAGAGCGACTTGAAATAAAGAAATTCTGTAAAACATGCAATCAGCATACAGTTCACAAGGAAACAAAATAAATAATTGAAATAATACACTGGAGGTCCCGTAGATGCGTTTAACGAACTTTTTCGGCGATGTAGGTCGCGAAATGAAAAAAGTAAGTTGGCCTAAAAAAGATGAATTACTCCGTTCAACAGCGACTGTTATTGCTACAGTTGTCTTCTTTGCGATTTTCTTCGCAGTGGTTGATATGGGCATTTCTTCTTTAATTCGGTTAATTCTTGGTTAATTCTTGAATAAGAAGCACTTATCCATGATATAATGTTATTTATAAGAACTGTGTAAAAGCCCGGTGAACGGGTTTTTTCATTTGCGCAAAAAAATGTACGTCAGGGAGGGAAGGACGCTCGTCCTAAATGAATGGAAAAAAGTTGGTATGTTGTCCATACTTATTCTGGATATGAAAATAAAGTAAAAGCAAACCTAGAGAAACGTGTAGAATCAATGGGTATGCAAGATAAAATTTTCCGTGTTGTTGTCCCGGAAGAAGTAGAAGTAGAAATGAAAAACGGTAAAGAAAAATTAATGAAAAGAAAAGTGTTCCCAGGTTATGTATTAGTAGAATTAATCATGACTGATGACTCTTGGTATGTTGTACGTAACACACCAGGTGTAACTGGGTTCGTTGGTTCTTCTGGTTCAGGTTCTAAACCATCGCCTCTATTAGAAGAGGAAGTTGTTACCATTATGAAACATATGGGAATGGACAATGAAGTGGTTGATTTCGACTTTGAACTTCATGAGACAGTACGTGTAAATGAGGGACCATTCGCAGATTATACAGGTGCTATCGAAGAAATTGATGTGGAGAAGAAAAAGGTTAGCGTGCTTGTGGACATGTTCGGTCGCGAGACTCCAGTTGAGCTTGACTTCCATCAAATTGAAAAATTATAAAATGAAACTTGAAATGAATTGTAAAAAGTGATAATATCTTTTAAGTCAGTACGTCTTCGTTATCGGAGACGTTTTTTGAAAGATTTTATCCTTACAGATAAAATATGACGTGGGAGGGCAAATCACTGTCCAATTGACCACATCACGGACTTAAGGAGGTGTGTCTCGTGGCTAAAAAGGTAATTAAAATGGTAAAGCTTCAAATTCCTGCAGGTAAAGCTAACCCAGCTCCACCAGTTGGTCCAGCATTAGGACAAGCAGGTGTTAACATCATGGGCTTCTGTAAAGAGTTTAACGCTCGTACAGCTGATCAAGCTGGTCTTATCATCCCTGTTGAAATTACGGTATTTGAGGACCGTTCATTCACTTTCATTACTAAAACTCCTCCTGCTGCTGTTCTTCTTAAGAAAGTAGCTGGTATTGAGTCTGGTTCTGGTGAACCAAACCGTAATAAAGTGGCAACTGTTAAGCGTGATAAAGTACGCGAAATCGCTGAAACTAAAATGCCTGACCTAAACGCTGCTAGCGTAGAAGCTGCAATGCGTATGGTTGAAGGTACTGCACGCAGTATGGGCATCGTTATCGAAGACTAATTCGATTTGTTTTTTAAAAAAGGTTGCGGGTCTGGAATTCCAATTCGCAACCTTTATTATCGTAAATGATTATCGTTTTTAAATAAATGGATGGCGCGCATCCTCAGGTTATACCTGAAAATAAGCGTAAACGTGGGAGGTTATTCCGCTAAAACCACATTCGAGGAGGAAATAAAAATGGCTAAAAGAGGTAAAAAGTACGTAGAAGCTGCAAAGCTTGTTGATCGTGCAGCTGCTTACTCTGCAACAGAAGCAGTAGAATTAGTAAAGAAAACAAACACAGCTAAATTTGATGCAACTGTAGAAGCTGCATTCCGTTTAGGTGTTGACCCTAAGAAAGCTGACCAACAAATCCGTGGTGCAGTTGTTCTTCCACACGGTACTGGTAAAGTACAACGTGTATTAGTATTCGCTAAAGGTGAAAAAGCTAAAGAAGCTGAAGCTGCTGGAGCTGACTTTGTAGGCGATACTGATTACATCGGTAAAATCCAACAAGGTTGGTTCGATTTCGATGTAGTAGTAGCAACTCCTGACATGATGGGTGAAGTTGGTAAACTTGGCCGCGTATTAGGACCTAAAGGTTTAATGCCAAACCCTAAAACTGGAACAGTTACTTTCGATGTAACTAAAGCTGTTAACGAAATCAAAGCTGGTAAAGTTGAATACCGCGTTGATAAAGCTGGTAACATCCACGTTCCAATCGGTAAAGTATCTTTCGAAGATGCTAAATTAGTAGAAAACTTCAGAACAATTGCTGATACTTTACAAAAAGTTAAACCAGCTGCTGCAAAAGGTACTTACATGAAGAACGTAACAGTTGCTTCTACAATGGGACCTGGCGTACGTGTGGACGTTTCTACATTAGCGTAAATTTTGGAAGTTGACTTCATAAAGAAGTTTTTATATAATCATTTATGTTGTGAATTTAATTAGTGTACCGTAGACAGTAGGTGTCGATAGACTTAATTTCCTACCTAGGTGTTAATATACGAAACGGAATTTTTTTCTGTGACTATATGCCTCCATGTCTACAAGTTGGGCATGGAGGTTTTTAGTGCACTTTCGGTACATCTTCTATATAATCTACAGGAGGTGTAATAACATGAGCAAAGTAATCGAAACTAAACAACAAGTTGTAACTGAAATCGCGGACAAACTTCGCGCTAGTAAATCTACAATCGTTGTTGACTACCGTGGTTTAACAGTTTCTGAAGCAACAGAATTACGTAAGCAATTACGTGAAGCTGGCGTTGAGTTCAAAGTTTACAAAAACTCTCTAACTCGTCGTGCTGCAGAGTCTGCTGAAATGGCTGAGTTAAATGAATTCTTAACAGGACCAAACGCAATCGCGTTCAGTAACGAGGATGTAGTTGCTCCTGCGAAAGTATTAAACGACTTCGCTAAAGATCATGAAGCTTTAGAAATTAAAGCGGGCGTAATCGAAGGTAAACTTGTAACACTTGATGAGGTTAAAGCTATCGCTACTCTTCCATCACGTGAAGGCTTACTTTCTATGCTTCTTAGCGTTCTTCAAGCTCCAATCCGTAACCTTGCACTTGCTACTAAAGCAGTTGCAGAACAAAAGGAAGAGCAAGGCGCTTAATTTTTTAAAAGATAATTACGTATTATCGATAAAACAATACAAACCTATTTAAGGGAGGATATTTACAATGACTAAAGAACAAATCATTGAAGCAGTTAAATCTATGACTGTATTAGAACTTAACGACTTAGTAAAAGCTATCGAGGAAGAATTCGGCGTAACTGCTGCTGCTCCTGTAGCTGTTGCTGGTGGCGCTGGAGAAGCTGCTGCTGAGAAAACTGAATTTGATGTGGAACTAACTAGCGCTGGTGCACAAAAAATCAAAGTTATCAAAGTTGTTCGTGAAATCACTGGTCTTGGCTTAAAAGAAGCTAAAGAATTAGTTGACAACACTCCAAAAGTAATCAAAGAAGCTGCTGCTAAAGAAGAAGCTGAAGAAATCAAAGCTAAACTTGAAGAAGTTGGCGCTGCTGTAGAAGTTAAGTAATTAACTTTTGATGCTTTAAAAAAAGCTCGCTCTCATGCGAGCTTTTTTTTTAACTGTAAAGAAAGAGGTGGCCATATGGCAGACCATTATTTTTCTAACGACCCTTCTAGTAAAAGTGATCGTAAGCGATGGGAATTTACACTTCGTGGATCTCAATTTACTTTCTTATCTGACCGTGGGGTGTTCTCGAAAAACGAAGTGGACTTTGGTTCTCGTCTTTTAATTGAAGCGTTTCAAGTGCCAGATATTAAAGGTGATATATTAGACGTAGGTTGTGGATATGGACCAATTGGTTTATCGTTGGCGAAAGAGTTTCAAGACCGTAAAGTTCACATGGTGGATGTGAATGAAAGGGCGCTTGAGCTTGCAAAAGAAAATGCCGCTAACAATAGAATTGGAAATGTACACATTTTTCAAAGTAGCGTCTATGAAAATGTAGATGGTATGTATGCTGCTATTCTATCTAATCCTCCAATTCGTGCAGGTAAAGATATCGTGCATGAGATTTTAGAAAAAGCTGTAGAGCATTTAGTTCCAGGTGGAGAGTTGTGGATTGTTATTCAAAAGAAGCAAGGTGCACCATCTGCGCTGAAAAAACTAGAAGAAGTATTTTCTGAAGTCGAAGTTGTAGAAAAGAAAAAAGGATATTATATCATAAAATCAAAAAAACGTTGACGGTTATTTTTGGCTATGTTAACATTATACAATGCCAATATATGATTTTCTGCGTTGAGAAAGATGTATATTTTTGTTTCTCTTGGAAAAGATAGTAAAATCAGCAGATTATGAAACAGAATGATGGTTTTCTTATAGAAGCCATTTTTCTTTTTTGAGCAGGTAGAAAGACTCAACGTATTTATCTTTAAGAGAAAAAAGACTACGCTAATAGCAGTAGTTGTATTTATTTGTGATTTTGCACAAATTTTTTTGTGCATTTATAATACTCATGATTTGAGGGGTGAAGCAGTTGACAGGTCAACTAGTTCAATACGGACGCCACCGCCAACGAAGAAGTTATGCCCGTATTAGTGAAGTATTAGAGTTACCAAATCTTATCGAAATTCAAACCTCTTCTTATCAGTGGTTTCTTGATGAGGGTTTGCGAGAAATGTTCCAAGACATTTCTCCGATTGAAGACTTTACGGGAAATCTATCGCTTGAATTTATCGACTACAGCTTAGGTGAACCTAAATACTCTGTAGACGAATGCAAAGAGCGTGATGTGACGTATGCAGCACCACTTCGTGTAAAAGTGCGTCTAATCAACAAGGAAACTGGTGAAGTAAAAGAACAAGATGTGTTCATGGGAGATTTCCCACTCATGACAGAGACTGGAACATTCGTAATTAACGGTGCAGAACGTGTTATCGTTTCCCAGTTAGTTCGCTCTCCAAGCGTATACTATAGTGGCAAAGTGGATAAAAACGGAAAACGTGGTTTTACTGCTACTGTAATTCCAAACCGCGGAGCTTGGTTAGAGTATGAGACAGATGCTAAGGATGTTGTATATGTGCGTATTGACCGTACGCGTAAACTTCCTGTAACTGTTTTGTTACGCGCATTAGGGTTTGGCTCTGATCAAGAAATCACCGAGCTTTTAGGTGATAACGAATACTTAAGCAACACATTAGAAAAAGACAACACAGATAGCACAGAAAAAGCATTGCTTGAAATTTATGAGCGTCTACGTCCTGGTGAACCACCAACAGTAGAAAATGCTAAGAGCTTACTTGTGTCTCGTTTCTTCGATCCAAAGCGCTACGATTTAGCAAATGTAGGTCGCTACAAGATCAACAAGAAGTTACACATTAAAAACAGATTGTTTAATCAACGTTTAGCTGAAACATTAGTGGATCCAGAAACTGGTGAAATTTTAGCGGCAGAAGGAACAATCTTAGATCGTCGTACACTTGATCGCATTTTACCTTACTTAGAGAAAAACATTGGATTCAAAACAGCGAAACCAATGGGTGGAGTGGTAGAAGGCGATGTTGAGCTGCAATCTATTAAGATTTATGCTCCTGAGTCAGAAGGCGAGCGCGTAATTAACGTAATTGGTAATGCGAATATTACTCGTGATGTAAAACACATCACACCAGGTGATATCCTTGCTTCTATCAGTTACTTCTTCAACCTACTATACAAAGTAGGGGATACAGATGATATCGACCACTTAGGAAACCGTCGTCTGCGTTCTGTTGGAGAACTATTACAAAATCAATTCCGTATCGGTCTTTCTCGTATGGAACGTGTTGTTCGTGAGAGAATGTCGATCCAAGATACAAATGCAATTACACCACAGGCACTAATTAATATTCGTCCTGTTATTGCATCTATTAAAGAGTTCTTCGGAAGTTCTCAGTTATCTCAGTTCATGGACCAAACAAACCCATTAGCAGAGTTAACTCACAAACGAAGACTATCTGCATTAGGACCCGGTGGTTTAACGCGTGAGCGCGCAGGCTTTGAAGTGCGTGACGTTCATTACTCTCACTATGGTCGTATGTGTCCGATTGAAACACCAGAGGGACCAAACATCGGTTTGATTAACTCATTATCTTCGTTCGCGAAAGTAAATGAGTTTGGTTTCATTGAAACACCATACCGTCGTGTTGACCCAGAAACTGGTCTTGTAACAGGGCAGGTTGATTACTTAACGGCAGATGAAGAAGATAACTATGTTGTAGCCCAAGCGAATATGAAATTATCTGATGAAGGTGAATTCCTAAGTGAAGATATCGTAGCTCGTTTCCGTGGTGAAAACATTGTGACAAATAGAGAACGCATCGACTACATGGATGTATCTCCAAAACAAGTAGTGTCGGCAGCGACAGCTTGTATTCCGTTCTTAGAAAACGATGACTCTAACCGCGCACTTATGGGAGCGAACATGCAACGTCAGGCGGTTCCGTTAATGAATCCGGAATCTCCGATTGTAGGTACAGGTATGGAGTACGTATCAGCAAAAGACTCAGGTGCTGCAGTAATCTGTAAACATCCTGGTGTTGTTGAGCGCGTAGAAGCACGTGAAGTTTGGGTACGTCGCTATGTAGAAGTTGACGGTCAAACAGTAAAAGGCGACTTAGATCGCTACAAAATGCAAAAATTCATTCGTTCTAACCAAGGAACTTGTTACAACCAACGTCCAATCGTAAGTGTTGGAAATGAAGTTGTAAAAGGTGAAATCCTTGCGGATGGTCCTTCTATGGAATTAGGCGAACTAGCACTTGGACGTAACGTGCTTGTTGGCTTCATGACTTGGGACGGTTATAACTACGAGGATGCGATCATCATGAGTGAGCGCCTTGTAAAAGATGATGTGTACACTTCTATTCATATTGAAGAATATGAGTCAGAAGCTCGTGATACGAAGCTTGGACCAGAAGAAATTACACGTGACATTCCAAACGTTGGGGAAGACGCATTACGTAACCTTGACGAGCGCGGTATCATTCGCGTTGGTGCAGAAGTAAAAGATGGAGATTTACTTGTTGGTAAAGTAACACCTAAAGGTGTAACAGAATTAACAGCTGAAGAACGTCTATTACATGCTATCTTTGGCGAAAAAGCACGTGAAGTACGTGATACATCACTACGTGTACCACACGGTGGTGGCGGTATTATCTTAGACGTAAAAGTATTCAACCGTGAAGATGGCGATGAATTGCCACCAGGCGTGAATCAACTTGTACGTGCATATATCGTTCAAAAACGTAAAATTTCTGAAGGTGACAAAATGGCCGGACGTCACGGTAACAAAGGTGTTATCTCTCGTATTTTACCAGAAGAAGATATGCCTTACTTACCAGACGGTACGCCAATCGATATCATGTTAAACCCATTAGGGGTACCATCTCGTATGAATATCGGTCAGGTATTAGAGCTTCATCTTGGTATGGCAGCAAGATACCTTGGCATTCACATTGCAACACCAGTATTCGATGGTGCTCGTGAGGAAGATGTTTGGGGCACGATTGAAGAAGCTGGTATGGCAAATGACGCGAAAACAATCCTGTATGACGGACGTACTGGTGAACCATTCGATAACCGCGTATCTGTTGGTGTCATGTATATGATCAAACTTGCGCACATGGTTGACGATAAACTTCATGCTCGTTCTACTGGACCATACTCACTTGTAACGCAGCAGCCTCTTGGAGGTAAAGCTCAGTTCGGTGGACAGCGTTTCGGTGAGATGGAGGTTTGGGCACTTGAAGCTTACGGTGCTGCTTATACTCTTCAAGAAATCTTAACAGTGAAGTCTGATGATGTTGTTGGACGTGTTAAGACGTATGAAGCAATTGTTAAAGGCGAAAATGTTCCAGAACCAGGCGTTCCTGAATCATTCAAAGTATTGATTAAAGAGCTGCAAAGTTTAGGTATGGACGTTAAAATGATGTCTAGCGACGATACAGAAATTGAAATGCGTGATACGGAAGATGACGATGATCATCAATCAGCAGATAAATTGAATGTCGAAGTTGAGACAACTAAGGAATAATTGGGATAACCTGTAGACTAAAAGGGAGGTAGGCCCCTTGATAGATGTAAATAACTTTGAATATATGAAGATTGGACTTGCTTCACCTGACAAGATTCGTTCTTGGTCATACGGTGAAGTTAAGAAACCAGAAACAATTAACTATCGTACGTTAAAGCCTGAAAAAGACGGCTTGTTCTGTGAGCGTATTTTCGGACCACAAAAGGACTGGGAATGTCATTGCGGAAAATACAAACGTGTACGTTATAAAGGTGTAGTTTGTGATCGATGTGGCGTTGAAGTAACGCGTGCAAAAGTACGTCGTGAACGTATGGGTCATATCGAATTAGCTGCTCCTGTATCTCATATTTGGTATTTCAAAGGTATCCCGAGCCGCATGGGACTTGTCTTAGACATGTCCCCTCGCGCGCTTGAAGAAGTAATTTATTTCGCTTCTTATGTTGTAACAGAAAGTGGAGATACACCACTTGATAAGAAGCAATTACTTTCTGAAAAAGAATACCGTGCATATCGTGATCGATATGGTAGCACATTCCAAGCTGCTATGGGTGCAGAAGCGATTAAAAAGCTATTACAAGACATCGATTTAGATAAAGAAGTAGACTTCTTAAAAGAAGAATTAAAAACAGCACAAGGACAACGCCGTACTCGTGCTATTAAACGTCTAGAAGTATTAGAAGCATTCCGTAACTCTGGAAATGAGCCATCTTGGATGATCTTAGATGTTCTACCAGTAATCCCACCAGAACTACGCCCAATGGTACAGTTAGATGGTGGACGTTTTGCTACTTCTGACTTAAACGACTTATACCGTCGTGTAATTAACCGTAACAACCGTTTAAAACGTCTATTGGACCTAGGTGCACCAAGCATCATTGTTCAAAACGAAAAACGTATGTTGCAAGAAGCTGTAGACGCATTAATCGATAATGGTCGTCGTGGCCGTCCAGTAACTGGACCGGGTAACCGTCCATTAAAATCACTATCTCACATGCTTAAAGGTAAACAAGGGCGTTTCCGTCAAAACTTATTAGGTAAACGTGTTGACTACTCTGGCCGTTCTGTAATCGTTGTAGGACCGAACTTAAAGATGTACCAATGTGGATTACCGAAAGAGATGGCACTTGAACTGTTCAAACCTTTCGTAATGAAAGAGTTAGTTGAAAAAGGATTAGCACACAACATTAAGAGTGCGAAACGTAAAATCGAGCGTGTACAACCTGAAGTTTGGGACGTTTTAGAATCTGTGATTAAAGAACATCCAGTACTTCTAAACCGCGCACCAACACTTCACCGTCTTGGTATTCAGGCGTTTGAACCTACATTAGTAGAAGGTCGCGCAATCCGTCTTCACCCACTTGTATGTACTGCATACAACGCGGACTTTGACGGTGACCAAATGGCCGTTCACGTACCTTTATCATCAGAAGCACAAGCAGAAGCTCGTCTTCTTATGTTAGCGGCACAAAACATCTTGAACCCGAAAGACGGTAAACCAGTTGTTACTCCATCTCAGGATATGGTATTAGGTAACTATTACTTAACACTTGAGCGTGAAGGTGCAATCGGTGAAGGTATGGTCTTCAAAGATGCAAACGAAGCATTACTTGCATACCAAAATGGATATGTACATCTTCATACACGTGTTGCAGTTGCTGCAAGTGCAGTAAACAACGCAACATTTACTGAAGAGCAAAAGAGCATGCTTCTATTAACAACAGTTGGTAAATTAATATTTAACGAAATCTTACCAGAGTCGTTCCCTTATATTAATGAACCAACAAATTCAAACCTTGAAAAAGAAACACCAGCGAAGTATTTCGTTGAAAAAGGTGCGAACATTAAAGAAATTATTGCTAGTCGCGAAGAAGTGGCGCCATTCAGCAAGAAAATCCTTGGTAACATCATTGCGGAAGTATTTAAACGTTTCAAAATTACAGAAACGTCTCGCATGCTTGACCGTATGAAAAACTTAGGATTCAAATACTCTACAAAAGCTGGTATTACAGTTGGGGTATCTGACATTCTTGTATTAGGCGAAAAAGATGAAATTCTCCACGAAGCACAAGCAAAAGTAGATAATGTAATTAAACAATTCCGTCGCGGTTTAATCACGGAAGAAGAACGTTACGATCGCGTTATCTCTATTTGGAGTAATGCAAAAGATGTTATCCAAGGAAAACTGATGAAGTCCTTGAATAAACGCAACCCAATCTTCATGATGAGTGATTCCGGTGCCCGTGGTAACGCATCAAACTTTACTCAGCTTGCTGGTATGCGTGGTCTGATGGCCAATCCATCTGGTCGTATCATCGAACTTCCGATCAAATCAAGTTTCCGTGAAGGTTTAACAGTACTTGAGTACTTCATCTCTACGCATGGTGCGCGTAAAGGTCTTGCCGATACAGCACTTAAAACTGCCGATTCTGGTTACTTAACACGTCGTCTTGTTGACGTTGCACAAGATGTAATCGTTCGTGAAGATGACTGTGGAACAGATCGCGGTTTATTAATTGGTGCGATTAAAGAGGGTAATGAAGTTATTGAGTCATTATATGATCGTCTTGTTGGACGTTTTGCAAGAAAAACTGTAAAACATCCTGAAACAGGTGAAGTATTAGTTGCTGAAAATCAATTAATTACTGAAGATATCGCTCATATCGTTGAAAACTCGGGTGTTGAAACTGTAAACATTCGTTCAGCGTTCACGTGTAACACTCGCCATGGTGTATGTAAGAAGTGTTACGGTCGTAACTTAGCAACTGGAACAGACGTAGAAGTAGGGGAAGCGGTAGGTATTATCGCAGCTCAATCTATCGGTGAGCCAGGTACACAGTTAACGATGCGTACGTTCCATACAGGTGGGGTTGCCGGAGATGATATCACTCAAGGTTTACCTCGTATCCAAGAGATCTTCGAAGCTCGTAATCCGAAAGGTCAGGCAGTTATCAGTGAAATCGACGGTGTTATCGCAGCGATCAACGATGTTAAAGATCGCCAAGAAGTAGTTGTACAGGGTGAAGTTGAAGCTCGTACGTATGCTATTCCTTACGGTGCTCGTCTGAAAGTAATTCCAGGACAGCAAATTAGCCACGGTAAAGAGTTAACAGAAGGTTCTATTGATCCGAAAGAATTACTAAAAGTAACGGACATTACGGCAGTTCAAGAATACTTATTACGTGAAGTTCAAAAAGTATACCGTATGCAAGGGGTAGAAATTGGTGACAAGCACGTAGAAGTAATGGTACGCCAAATGTTACGTAAAGTTCGTGTAAGTGATGCAGGTGAAACAGATGTATTACCAGGAACATTACTAGATATCCATCAGTTTACTGATGCGAATGCGAAGGTGTTACTGCAAGGTAAACAACCAGCAACAGCTAGACCTGTTCTACTTGGTATTACAAAAGCTTCACTTGAAACAGATTCATTCTTATCTGCAGCATCGTTCCAAGAAACAACTCGTGTCTTAACTGATGCAGCAATTAAGGGTAAACGCGATGAGCTTCTAGGATTGAAAGAAAATGTTATTATCGGTAAACTTGTTCCTGCTGGAACAGGTATGAATCGTTATCGCAAAGTGGATCTTGTAAAAACAACACAAGATGACATGAATGTAGAAAACGATGAAGTTTACGTGGAACAGTAAAATTTTCCGTCGTAAATTTTGTATAAAAACAGTTAATCCTAGTTGACATTGTATGAGTCAAAATGTTACTATAAGCAAGGTTGCTCCTGAACGATGCTTTGGAGGATATTTATATGTCTTATCAAAAAGTGTCAAATGCTGAAAATGTAGTCGTTGGTCATAAACGCACATTGGAGGCAATCAAAAATGGTATAGTTAAAGAAGTTGTCATTGCGGAAGATGCTGATATGCGGTTAACCCATGTTATCATTCGTACTGCATTGCAACATAACATACCCATAACCAAAGTTGAATCAGTTCGTAAACTTGGAAAAGTTTCGGGGATTCAAGTGGGAGCTTCAGCAATAGGAATAATAAGTTAAAACTGTTTTTGTGAGGAGAGAGCATTTGCTCTCCCTTGCAAAAACTTTGTTTTCAACTAATAATGAACCACCTGGATATGTGGTCATACAAACAAGCGAAGGGAGGATAATCAAATGCCTACTATTAACCAATTAGTGAGAAATGGTCGTACTGATAAAGTATGGAAATCTAAATCACCTGCGTTAAACAAAGGGTTCAACTCTTTAAAGAAAAAATCAACTGATATCTCTGCACCTCAAAAACGTGGTGTATGTACTCGTGTTGGTACAATGACTCCAAAGAAACCTAACTCAGCGTTACGTAAATACGCTCGTGTACGTTTAACAAACGGTATCGAGGTTACAGCTTACATCCCAGGTATCGGTCATAACCTACAAGAGCATAGCGTAGTATTAATTCGCGGTGGTCGTGTAAAGGATTTACCGGGGGTACGTTACCACATCGTTCGTGGTGCGCTTGACACAGCTGGTGTTGACAAACGTATGCAAGGACGTTCTAAATATGGTACTAAGAGACCAAAACCTGCTAAAAAATAATAACTTTAAAATGAAAGGAGGAACTCAATATGCCTCGTAAAGGACCTGTTGCGAAACGTGACGTGTTACCAGATCCAATGTACAATTCGAAGCTAGTAACACGCCTTATCAACAAAATGATGGTTGACGGTAAAAAAGGTAAATCTCAAACAATTCTTTATAATGCGTTCGATATCGTAAACGAACGTACTGGTAAAGAGCCAATGGAAGTATTCGAGCAAGCTCTTAAGAACATTATGCCTGTTCTTGAAGTACGCGCTCGTCGTGTTGGTGGTGCTAACTACCAAGTTCCAGTTGAGGTTCGTCCAGAACGCCGTACAACTTTAGGTCTTCGTTGGTTAGTAAACTACGCTCGTCTTCGTGGTGAAAAAACTATGGAAGAGCGTCTTGCTAACGAAATCTTAGATGCAGCTAACAACGCTGGTGCATCTGTTAAGAAACGCGAAGACACTCATAAAATGGCAGAAGCTAACAAAGCATTTGCTCATTACCGTTGGTAGGATTCAACGTAAAATAAATGTAAGCATAAACCGCTTTATTTGTCGCTTATGGAAGTGTGGAGAGGGAGAATGCCTCTCCCTTTCGTTGGGCGCTCGTTTTACATAATGAGAGTACTGGACATACTGACATGTGTAACAATATAAAGTGGCTTTTTTGCTACTTAAAATAAAAAATCCAATCCATATATGGAAGGAGCAAGACACCAAATGGCAAGAGAGTTCTCTTTAGAAAACACTCGTAATATTGGTATCATGGCTCACATCGATGCTGGTAAAACAACAGCTACTGAGCGTATTCTGTACTATACAGGACGTATTCACAAAATCGGTGAAACTCACGAAGGTGCATCTCAGATGGACTGGATGGAGCAAGAGCAAGAGCGTGGTATCACAATTACTTCTGCTGCAACTACAGCACAATGGAAAGGTCACCGTGTAAACATCATTGACACTCCAGGTCACGTAGACTTTACAGTAGAAGTAGAACGTTCTTTACGCGTACTTGATGGCGCGGTAGCAGTACTTGATGCACAATCTGGTGTAGAACCACAAACAGAAACTGTTTGGCGTCAGGCTACTACTTACGGCGTACCTCGTATCGTATTCGTTAACAAAATGGATAAAATCGGTGCAGATTTCTTATACTCTGTAGGAACAATCCACGATCGTTTACAAGCAAACGCACACCCAATTCAGTTACCAATCGGTGCTGAAGATGAGTTCAATGGTATCATTGACCTTGTTGAAGAATGTGCTTACATGTACGGTAACGATTTAGGAACAGACATTCAACGTGTTGAAATTCCTGAAGAGCACAAAGAACTAGCTGAAGAATACCGTGGAAAGCTTATTGAAGCGGTAGCTGAGCTTGATGAAGAAATGATGATGAAGTACCTAGAAGGTGAAGAAATCACTGTAGAAGAGCTTAAAGCTGGTATCCGTAAGGCTACAACTTCTGTAGAATTCTTCCCAGTAATCTGTGGTTCTGCATTCAAAAATAAAGGTGTTCAAATTCTGTTAGACGCAGTTATCGACTACCTACCATCTCCATTAGATGTACCAGCTATTAAAGGTACTCTTCCGGATACAGATGAAGAAGTAGAACGTAAGTCTAGCGATGAAGAACCATTCGCGGCTTTAGCATTCAAAATCATGACTGACCCTTATGTTGGTAAGTTAACGTTCTTCCGTGTGTACTCTGGTGTGTTAAACTCTGGATCATACGTGAAAAACTCAACTAAAGGTAAGCGTGAGCGTGTAGGTCGTATCCTACAAATGCACGCTAACAGCCGTGAAGAGATTTCAACAGTTTACGCTGGTGATATCGCTGCTGCTGTAGGTTTAAAAGATACTACTACTGGTGATACTCTTTGTGACGAGAAGAGCCTTGTTATCCTTGAGTCTATGGAATTCCCAGAGCCAGTTATCTCTGTAGCTATCGAACCAAAATCAAAAGCTGACCAAGATAAAATGGGTACAGCATTATCTAAGCTTTCTGAAGAAGATCCAACATTCCGTGCTCACACTGACCAAGAAACTGGCCAAACAATCATCGCTGGTATGGGTGAACTTCACCTTGATATCATCGTTGACCGTATGCGCCGTGAATTCAAAGTTGAAGCAAACGTTGGTGCTCCTCAGGTAGCATACCGTGAAACTTTCCGCGCTGCTGCGAAAGTTGAAGGTAAGTTCGCTCGTCAATCTGGTGGACGTGGACAATTCGGTCACGTTTGGATTGAGTTTGAACCTAACGAAGAAGGTAAAGGATTCGAATTCGAAAACAAGATCGTCGGTGGTGTAGTTCCTCGTGAATACATCCCAGCTGTTGGAGCAGGTCTTGAAGATGCACTTAAAAATGGTGTACTAGCTGGTTATCCACTAGTTGACATTAAAGCTGCATTAGTTGACGGATCTTACCATGATGTCGATTCATCTGAGATGGCGTTCAAAATCGCTGCATCTATGGCACTTAAAGCTGCGGTTTCTAAATGTAGCCCAGTAATTCTTGAGCCAATGATGAAAGTTGAAGTTGTAATTCCTGAAGAGTACATGGGTGACATTATGGGTGACGTAACATCTCGTCGTGGACGTGTAGAAGGTATGGAAGCTCGCGGTAACGCTCAAGTTGTTCGCGCTATGGTTCCACTTTCTGAAATGTTCGGTTATGCAACGTCATTACGTTCTAACACTCAAGGACGCGGAACATTCTCTATGGTGTTTGATCACTATGAAGAAGTACCAAAGTCTGTTTCTGAAGAAATTATCAAAAAAAATAAAGGTGAATAATTGATTTTTATCGATTCTTCACGTATAACTACTTATGTAAGCTTAGAAAGTGGAGCGCAAGTTTCACTTTCTAGCCTAAATATAAAATAACCTATATAAACTAAGGAGGAATTTAGAATGGCTAAAGCTAAATTCGAACGTTCTAAACCCCATGTTAACATCGGTACAATCGGCCACGTTGACCATGGTAAAACTACATTAACTGCTGCGATCACTACAGTTCTTGCAAAAGCTGGTGGTGCTGAAGCACGCGGATACGATCAAATCGACGCTGCTCCAGAAGAAAGAGAGCGCGGTATCACAATCTCAACTGCACACGTTGAGTACGAAACTGAAACTCGTCACTATGCACACGTTGACTGCCCAGGTCACGCTGACTATGTTAAAAACATGATCACTGGTGCTGCTCAAATGGACGGCGGTATCTTAGTAGTATCTGCTGCTGATGGCCCAATGCCTCAAACACGTGAGCACATCCTTCTTTCTCGTCAAGTAGGTGTTCCTTACATCGTTGTATTCTTAAACAAATGCGACATGGTAGACGACGAAGAATTATTAGAATTAGTAGAAATGGAAGTTCGCGACCTATTATCTGAATACGGATTCCCAGGCGACGACATTCCTGTAATCAAAGGTTCTGCTCTTAAAGCTCTTCAAGGAGAAGCTGATTGGGAAGCAAAAATCATTGAATTAATGGCTGAAGTTGATGCTTACATCCCAACTCCAGAACGTGAAACTGACAAACCATTCTTAATGCCTGTAGAGGATGTATTCTCTATCACAGGTCGTGGTACAGTTGCTACTGGTCGTGTTGAGCGCGGTATCGTTAAAGTTGGTGACGTAGTAGAAATCATCGGTCTTGCTGAAGAAAATGCTTCTACAACTGTAACTGGTGTAGAGATGTTCCGTAAACTTCTTGACCAAGCTCAAGCTGGAGACAACATCGGTGCTTTACTTCGTGGGGTTGCTCGTGAAGACATCCAACGTGGACAAGTACTTGCAAAAACTGGCTCTGTAAAAGCTCACGCTAAATTCAAAGCTGAAGTTTTCGTATTATCTAAAGAAGAAGGTGGACGTCACACTCCATTCTTCGCTAACTACCGTCCTCAGTTCTACTTCCGTACAACTGACGTAACTGGTATCATCCAATTACCAGAAGGTACTGAAATGGTAATGCCTGGTGACAACATCGAAATGACTATCGAACTTATCGCTCCAATCGCTATCGAAGAGGGAACTAAATTCTCTATTCGTGAAGGTGGACGTACAGTAGGTTACGGTGTAGTTGCTACTATCGTTGAGTAATCTTAACTGATATAAAAAAACCCAAGGGATTTTCCCTTGGGTTTTTTGTTTGTGTTTGTATAATGAATGAAATGATGTTTTTATGTTTTGACGAGTTTCTTCTATAGTAATATAAAATCAACAGAAAGAAACCCAGAAACTGTAAAATGAATTCTGTGAGATGAAAACTTGAAATTCTTTAAAGCGCCATGTATAATAGCAAAAGTAGAGAAAAGCAGATGCAAACAAAAAGATGCTTGCATCTAGACGAATAACATTGTATAATAGACAATGTTGGTCTTTGACTGCGATGAAGTGGAAGGTTGCTGACACACCCGGCCGCTTTGCCATGGCATGGTGTGGGGAAATTTCCATGGAGAAGGTCTATTTTAGAAATAGGCGAACGAAGGAGGGAAAATAATGGCAAAAGAAAAAATTCGTATCCGTTTAAAAGCTTACGATCACCGTATTCTTGATCAGTCAGCTGAGAAAATTGTAGAAACAGCTAAGCGTTCTGGGGCAACAGTTTCTGGTCCGATCCCATTACCAACTGAGAAGACTGTTTACACAATTCTTCGTGCTGTTCATAAGTACAAAGATTCTCGTGAGCAATTCGAAATGCGCACGCACAAACGTCTAATCGACATCGTGAGTCCTACTCCACAAACAGTAGATTCATTAATGCGTTTAGACTTACCATCTGGTGTAGATATCGAAATCAAATTATAATTTATATAACTTAAAAATGTAGGAGGTGTAACTCATGACCAAAGGAATCTTAGGAAGAAAGATCGGTATGACTCAAGTATTTGCTGAGAACGGTGAGTTAATCCCAGTAACAGTTATCGCTGCTAATCCAAACGTTGTTCTTCAAAAGAAAACAACTGAAACTGATGGCTACAATGCAATCCAGTTAGGATTTGAAGATAAACGTGAAAAGTTAACTAACAAACCTGAACAAGGCCACACTGCTAAAGCATCTACAACTCCTAAGCGCTTCATTCGCGAAATCCGCGATGCAGACGTGGACGGATTAGAGGTTGGTCAAGAGCTAAAAGTTGACGTATTCGCTGCAGGTGAAATCGTTGATGTAACAGGAATTTCTAAAGGTAAAGGTTTCCAAGGTGTTATCAAACGCCACGGACAATCTCGCGGACCTATGTCTCATGGTTCTCGTTATCACCGTCGTCCAGGTTCAATGGGCCCAGTTGCTCCGAACCGTGTATTCAAAGGCAAAAAACTTGCTGGACGTATGGGTGGAGACCAAGTTACTATCCAAAACTTAGAAATCGTTCAAGTTGACACTGAGCGCAACTTATTACTAGTAAAAGGTAACGTTCCAGGTGCTAAGAAATCTCTTGTAGTTGTTCAAGGCGCTGTGAAGGTTAGCAAATAATTCACAATAGGAAGGAGGAATTCCAATGCCAAAAGTTACTGTATATAACCAAACTGGTTCACAGGTTGGTGAAATCGAATTAGCTGAAGCTATTTTCGGTATCGAACCAAATGAAGCTGTACTTTTCGAAGCTGTAATGATGCAACGTGCATCTTTACGTCAAGGTACACACAAAGTAAAAACTCGCTCTGAAGTTCGCGGTGGTGGTCGTAAACCATGGCGTCAAAAAGGAACAGGACGTGCTCGTCAAGGGTCTATCCGCTCTCCTCAATGGCGTGGTGGTGGTACGGTATTCGGACCTACACCAAGAAGCTATGCGTACAAACTTCCTAAGAAAGTTCGTCGTTTAGCAATCAAATCTGCATTAGCTACTAAAGTAGTTGAGAACAACATTGTAGTTCTTGAAGACCTAGTGTTAAATGCACCAAAAACAAAAGACATGCTAGCAGTACTTAAAGGATTAACTGTTGAGAAGAAAGCTCTTATCGTAACTGCTGATGCAAACGAATCTGTAGAGTTATCTGCTCGCAATATCCCTGGAGTAACAGTAATCACTGCTGATGGCGTAAACGTTTTAGACGTGCTTCATCATGATAAGCTAATCATGACAAAAGCGGCAGTGGAAAAAGTAGAGGAGGTGCTTGCATAATGAGAGATCCTCGTGATATCATTAAGCGCCCAGTTATCACTGAACGTTCTATGGAAATGATGGCTGAAAAAAAATACACGTTCGATGTGGACGTTAAATCTAATAAAACAGAAGTTAAAGATGCTCTTGAAGCGATCTTTGGTGTTAAAGTAGAAAAAGTGAACATCATGAACTACAAGCCGAAAGCAAAACGCGTTGGTCGTCACGCTGGTTTTACTAGCCGTCGTCGTAAAGCAATCGTTAAGCTAACTGCTGACAGCAAAGAAATCGAAATCTTCCAAGGCGTTTAATTCTTACTAAAGAAGGAGGGAAATTGAGATGGGAATCAAAAAGTATAATCCAACTACTAACGGTCGTCGTAATATGACTACGAATGATTTCGCTGAAATCACGACTGACAGACCCGAAAAGTCATTACTTGCTCCTTTAAGCAAGAAGGCTGGTCGTAATAACCAAGGTAAAATTACTGTACGTCATCAAGGTGGCGGACATAAGCGTCAATACCGTATCATCGACTTTAAGCGTAACAAAGATGGAATTCCAGGACGCGTTGCTACGATCGAATACGATCCAAACCGCTCTGCGAATATCGCATTAATTAACTACGTTGACGGTGAAAAACGTTACATTCTTGCTCCTAAATCTTTAGAAGTAGGTATGGAAGTTATGTCTGGCCCAGAGGCTGACATCAAAATCGGTAACGCATTACCATTAATCAACATTCCAGTAGGTACTGTTGTTCATAACATCGAGCTTAAGCCTGGTCGTGGCGGACAATTAGTTCGTTCTGCTGGTACATCTGCTCAAGTACTTGGTAAAGAAGGTAAATACGTACTTGTACGTTTAACTTCTGGTGAAGTACGTCTTGTATTATCTGCTTGTCGCGCTTCAATCGGTCAAGTAGGTAACGAACAACACGAACTTATCAAAATCGGTAAAGCAGGTCGCTCTCGCTGGTTAGGTAAACGCCCAACAGTTCGTGGTTCTGTAATGAACCCGGTTGATCACCCACACGGTGGTGGTGAAGGACGTTCTCCAATCGGACGTAAGTCTCCAATGTCTCCATGGGGTAAACCAACTCTTGGATTCAAGACTCGTAAGAAAAACAAAGCGTCTGACAAATTCATCGTTCGTCGTCGTAAAAAATAATGGGATTGTAGTACGGTTCATTTCTAGAACCGTACGCCAATCACGAAGGGAGGCACCAAAATGGCTCGTAGCTTAAAAAAAGGACCATTTGTCGATGATCACTTAATGAGCAAAATGGAAAAATTAGTTGCATCTGAGCAAAAACAAGTTGTTAAAACTTGGTCTCGCCGTTCAACAATCTTCCCTCAGTTCATCGGACACACAATCGCTGTATATGATGGTCGTAAACACGTACCTGTGTACATCACTGAGGATATGGTTGGCCATAAGTTAGGTGAATTCGCACCAACTCGTACGTATAAAGGTCACCTTGCTGACGATAAGAAAACTAGAAGATAATGAGAGGAGGCACTTCAATGCAAGCTAAAGCAGTAGCGAGAACAGTTCGTATTGCTCCTCGTAAAGTTCGTTTAGTAGTAGACTTAATCCGAGGTAAGCAAGTGGGTGAAGCGATTGCTATCCTTAACCACACACCAAAAACTGCTTCTCCAGTTGTAGAGAAAGTTTTAAAATCTGCAATCGCAAATGCAGAGCACAATTATGAAATGGATATTAACAACCTAGTTGTTGAGAAAGTTTTCGTTGACGAAGGTCCAACGTTAAAACGTTTCCGTCCACGTGCAATGGGTCGTGCAAGCCAAATTAACAAACGCACAAGCCACATCACAGTTGTGGTATCAGAAAAGAAGGAGGGATAATCGATGGGTCAAAAGGTTAATCCAATTGGTCTTCGTGTCGGCGTTATCCGTGACTGGGAATCTCGTTGGTTCGCAGAGAAAGATTATGCTACATTATTACATGAAGACATCAAAATCCGTGAGTACATTAATGTACGCTTAAAAGATTCTGCTGTTGCTAAAGTAGAAATCGAACGTGCAGCAAATCGTGTAAATGTTACAATTCACACTGCAAAACCTGGTATGGTAATTGGTAAAGGTGGTACTGAAGTTGAAGCACTTCGTAAAGCTCTTAACCAATTAACAGGCAAGCGTGTACACATCAACATTTTAGAAGTTAAGAGAGCTGATCTTAACGCTAAATTAGTAGGCGAAAACATCGCTCGTCAATTAGAAAACCGTGTATCATTCCGTCGTGCACAAAAGCAAGTTATTCAACGTGCTATGCGTGCAGGTGCTAAAGGTATTAAAACACAGGTTTCTGGTCGTCTTGGCGGAGCTGATATCGCTCGTGCAGAATCTTACAGTGAAGGAACTGTTCCACTTCATACACTTCGCGCTGATATTGACTATGCAGCAGTTGAAGCTGATACAACATACGGTAAATTAGGCGTAAAAGTATGGATCTACCGTGGAGAAGTCCTTCCTACAAAAAAGAAAGCTTCTGAGGAAGGAGGAAAATAATATGTTAATGCCAAAACGCGTAAAATATCGTAGAGAGCATCGTGGTAAAATGCGTGGTCGTGCAAAAGGTGGAACTGAAATTGCTTTCGGTGAATTTGGTTTACAAGCACAAGCTGCTTCATGGATTACAAACCGTCAAATCGAAGCTGCTCGTCGTGCAATGACTCGTTACATGAAACGTGGCGGTAAAGTATGGATTAAAATTTTCCCTTCTAAGCCTTACACTGCAAAACCTCTAGAAGTACGTATGGGTTCCGGTAAAGGGGCACCAGAAGGCTGGGTAGCAGTAGTAAAACCTGGGAAAATTATGTTCGAAATCGCGGGTGTATCTGAAGAGGTAGCACGCGAAGCATTACGTCTTGCAGCTCACAAGTTACCTGTGAAATGTAAATTCGTAAAACGTGAAGAAAATGGTGGTGAATCTAATGAAAACTAATGATATTCGTGAATTAACCACTGCCGAAATCGAAACAAAAGTTAAAGCTTTAAAGGAAGAGTTGTTTAATCTTCGCTTCCAACTTGCTACAGGACAATTAGAGAATCCAACTCGCATTCGTGAAGTGCGTAAAGCAATTGCTCGTATGAAAACTGTAGTTCGTGAAAGAGAGATCGGAATTAATCGATAAATTGAGGGGAGGTTTGCATAGTGAGCGAACGTAACCAACGCAAAGTTTATACTGGTCGTGTTGTGTCTGACAAAATGGACAAAACGATTACAGTTTTAGTTGAAACTTACAAAACTCATTCCTTGTACGGAAAACGTGTTAAGTATTCTAAGAAGTACAAAGCCCATGATGAGCAAAACCAAGCGAAACTTGGCGATATCGTTAAAATCATGGAAACTCGCCCGCTTTCTGCTACTAAGCGTTTCCGTTTAGTTGAAATCGTTGAAGAAGCGGTTATTATCTAAATAGACGAATCGGAATTTTTAGTCCGAAGGGAGGTTTCATAACATGATCCAACAAGAATCTCGTTTGAAAGTTGCTGACAACTCTGGTGCACGTGAACTTTTAACAATTAAAGTATTAGGCGGCTCTGGTCGTAAATATGCTAACATTGGTGATATTATCGTTGCTACGGTAAAACAAGCAACACCAGGTGGCGTTGTTAAAAAAGGTGACGTTGTTAAAGCAGTAGTAGTACGTACGAAGAGCGGAGCTCGTCGTCCGGACGGTTCTTACATCAAATTTGATGAAAACGCAGCGGTTATCATTAAAGACGATAAGAGCCCACGTGGTACTCGTATCTTCGGACCAGTAGCTCGTGAATTACGTGATAGCAACTTCATGAAGATCGTTTCTTTAGCTCCAGAAGTTCTATAATTTAAGGTATTGCCTTGCTAAGGAGGTGCAGAATTAAGATGCATGTAAAAAAAGGTGATAAAGTACAGGTAATCACTGGTAAAGACAAAGGAAAACAAGGCGTTATCCTTGTGGCTTTCCCAAAGCAAAACCGTGTTATCGTTGAGGGTGTCAATATCGTTAAGAAGCACTCTAAGCCATCTCAATTAAATCCACAAGGTGGAATTATTACTAAAGAAGCACCTATTCACGTTTCTAACGTTATGATTTTAGATCCGAAAACAGGTGAACCTACTCGTGTAGGCTTCAAAGTAGAAGATGGTAAAAAAGTTCGTATTGCAAAAAAATCTGGTGAATTATTAGATAAATAATTTTCTTAAGAAAGGAGGTCACTTCATTGAATCGCCTTAAAGAGAAGTTCCAAAAGGAAATTACTCCTGCTCTAGTGAGCAAGTTTAACTATAAATCTGTGATGGAAGTACCGAAAATCGAAAAGATCGTAATCAACACTGGTGTTGGTGACGCGGTATCTAACTCAAAAGCTTTAGACAATGCAGTAGAAGAATTAACACAAATCGCAGGTCAAAAACCTGTTGTAACTCGTGCTAAAAAATCAATCGCTGGTTTCCGTCTTCGTGAAGGTATGCCAATCGGTGCGAAAGTAACTTTACGCGGCGAGCAAATGTATGAGTTCTTCGACAAATTAGTATCAGTTTCTTTACCACGTGTACGTGATTTCCGTGGTGTTTCTAAGAAATCATTCGATGGTCGTGGAAACTATACATTAGGTGTTAAAGAGCAACTTATTTTCCCTGAGATTGATTATGATAAAGTAAGCAAAGTCCGCGGTATGGACATCGTAATCGTTACTACAGCGAAAACTGATGAAGAAGCTCGTGAACTGTTAACACAATTCGGTATGCCATTCCAAAAATAATGGAAGCCAACGCTAAGTAGAGGAGGCGAAAACGTGGCTAAAAAATCTATGATAGCGAAACAAAAGCGTACTCCTAAGTTTAAAGTACAAGAGTATACACGTTGCGAACGCTGCGGTCGTCCGCATTCTGTATACCGCAAATTTAAACTTTGCCGTATTTGTTTCCGTGAACTTGCATATAAAGGTCAAATTCCTGGTGTTAAAAAAGCTAGTTGGTAAAACCCACAAATGGGAAGGAGGTAAAACACATGGTGATGACAGATCCAATTGCAGACATGCTTACTCGCATCCGTAATGCGAACATGGTACGTCATGAGAAATTAGAGGTTCCTGCTTCTAAAATCAAAAAAGAGATCGCTGAACTTTTAAAACGTGAAGGTTTCATTCGTGATGTAGAATACATCGAGGATAACAAACAAGGTATCCTTCGTATTTTCCTGAAATATGGTGCAAACAATGAACGTGTAATCACTGGATTAAAACGTATCAGTAAACCTGGCTTACGCGTTTACGCTAAAGCTGATGAAGTACCACGTGTACTTAACGGATTAGGTATCGCTCTTGTTTCTACATCTAAGGGAGTAATGACAGACAAAGACGCTCGTCAATTACAAACTGGTGGAGAAGTAGTAGCATACGTTTGGTAATATATATTTAAAACGAACGGAGGTGTGACCACATGTCTCGTATTGGTAAAAAGATTCTTGAAATCCCTGCAGGTGTTACTATTACAGTTGCAGAAGACAATACTGTAACAGTAAAAGGCCCTAAAGGTGAATTAACTCGTACTTTCAATGCTGATATGCTTATCAAAATTGAAGAGAATACATTAACAGTTGAGCGTCCATCTGAACAGAAGGAACACCGTGCATTACACGGTACAACTCGTGCTTTAATCGGAAACATGGTTGAAGGTGTAACTGCAGGTTTCGCACGCGGACTTGAATTAGTCGGTGTTGGTTACCGTGCTCAAAAACAAGGTGATAAACTTGTATTAAGCGTAGGTTATTCTCATCCAGTAGAAATGACTCCGGAAGCAGGTCTTGAAGTTGAAGTACCTGCACCAACTAAAATCGTAATCAAAGGTATCGACAAGCAACGTGTTGGCGAATTTGCTGCTAACATCCGTGCTGTACGTGCTCCTGAGCCTTACAAAGGTAAAGGTATTCGTTACGAAGGCGAAGTTGTTCGTCGTAAAGAAGGTAAAACTGCTAAGTAAACCCGTTAGGTGAGAGAAAGGAGTGACAAGAAAATGATCACTAAAGCTGATAAAAATGCGACTCGTAAGAAAAGACATGCACGTGTACGTGCTAAACTTACTGGTACTGCAGAGCGTCCACGTTTAAACGTGTTCCGTTCTAACCAACATATTTACGCTCAAGTTATTGATGATGTGAATGGTGTAACGTTAGTAAGTGCATCTACTCTTGATAAAGACCTTGCTCTTAACGGTACTAGCAATACTGAAGCTGCTACGAAAGTAGGAGAATCAGTTGCTAAGCGTGCTGTAGAGAAAGGCGTTAAAGAAGTAGTATTCGATCGCGGTGGTTACTTATACCATGGCCGTGTTAAAGCTCTAGCTGAAGCTGCTCGTGAGGCTGGATTACAATTTTAATGGTCAAAGGAGGGAAAATTGATGCATCGCATTGACCCAAGTAAATTAGAACTTGAAGAACGTGTAGTTACGATAAATCGTGTCGCGAAAGTTGTTAAGGGTGGTCGTCGTTTCCGCTTTGCTGCACTAGTTGTAGTTGGCGATAAAAACGGTCATGTTGGATTCGGTACTGGTAAAGCACAAGAGGTACCAGACGCAATCCGCAAAGCTATCGAAGACGCTAAGAAAAACTTAATCGCTGTACCATTAGTTGGTACAACAATTCCACACACAATCAACGGTCACTTTGGAGCTGGTGAAGTATTCTTAAAACCTGCTGCTGAAGGTACTGGTGTTATTGCTGGTGGACCTGTTCGTGCGGTCCTTGAATTAGCTGGTGTACAAGATATTCTTTCGAAATCTCTTGGTTCTAACACACCAATCAACATGATTCGCGCTACTGTGAACGGATTAAGCGAACTTAAGCGCGCTGAAGATGTTGCAAAATTACGCGGTAAATCTGTAGAAGAGCTACTAGGTTAAGGAGGGAAAACAAATGGCGAAAAAGTTAGAAATTACCCTCACTCGTAGTGTAATTGGTCGTCCACAAGATCAACGTGCGACGGTAGAAGCTTTAGGTCTTAAAAAGTTGAATTCAACTGTAGTTAAGGAAGAAACTCCTGCTATTCTTGGTATGATCAACAAAGTTTCTCACCTTATAACTGTAAAAGAAGCTTAAGGATAACTCATTAATATAAGGAGGTGCCTGGGAATGAAACTTCATGAATTAAAACCTGCAGAAGGTTCTCGTAAAGTACGTAACCGTGTCGGTCGTGGTATCGGTTCTGGTAACGGTAAAACTGCTGGTAAAGGTCATAAAGGACAAAACGCACGTTCTGGTGGCGGTGTTCGTCTTGGCTTCGAAGGTGGTCAAACTCCATTATTCCGTCGTTTACCAAAACGCGGCTTCACAAACATTAACCGTAAAGAGTTTGCTATTGTAAACTTATCAACGTTAAATCGTTTTGAAGATGGTACAGAAGTAACACCTGAATTATTGCTGGAAACTGGCGTTATCAGCAAGTTAAACGACGGTGTTAAAATTCTTGCAAGCGGCGCAGTAGAGAAAAAACTAACTGTTAAAGCGCACAAGTTCTCTTCAAGTGCTAAAGAAGCAATTGAAGCAGCTGGCGGATCAGTTGAGGTGATCTAATGTTTCGTACAATCTCCAACTTTATGCGCGTTGCTGAGATAAGACGTAAAATATTATTCACTTTAGCGATGTTAATCGTATTCAGGATTGGCACGTTTATCCCTGTGCCATTTACAAATGGAGACGTACTGAAAGCACAAGATCAATTAAATGCCTTAGGTATCCTAAATACATTTGGCGGTGGCGCCTTGAAAAACTTCTCCATCTTTGCGATGGGAATCATGCCGTATATTACAGCATCCATCATCGTGCAATTATTGCAGATGGATGTTGTTCCTAAATTTTCGGAATGGTCGAAGCAAGGTGAAATGGGCCGTCGTAAACTAACGCAATTCACGCGTTACTTTACAATTGTTCTTGCGTTTATTCAGGGGTTTGGTATGTCAATCGGTTTTAACGGTATGGTAGGTGGGCAATTAATTTTGAATCCAGGTTGGAGCACTTATTTATACATTGCTACGGTACTGACTGCTGGTACTGCATTTTTAATGTGGTTAGGTGAACAGATTACAGCTAAAGGTGTAGGTAATGGTATTTCCATCCTTATCTTTGGTGGTATTGCCGCAGCGATCCCAAGTGTTATATCTCAAGTGTATCAGCAACAGTTTCAAAATATCGGAGATCAATTGTTCATGAGTATCGTTAAAGTTGCATTGATCTTACTAGCTGTGCTAGCAGTTATTGTGGGTGTTATTTTCATTCAACAGGCTGTTAGAAAGATCCCAATTCAATATGCGAAGCGTGTAACAGGAGGAAATGGTGGTTATGCTGGAGCACAAAACACGCATTTACCCCTTAAGGTAAATAGTGCTGGTGTTATTCCAGTAATTTTTGCTGTTTCATTCTTAATTACGCCTCCGACTATTGCACAGTTCTTCCCGAAACATGATGTATCGCAGTGGATTATTGCAAACTTTAACTATTCCCACCCAGTGGGAATGATCATATATGTTGCGCTCATTGTAGCCTTCACATATTTCTATGCGTTTGTTCAGGTTAATCCAGAGCAAATGTCAGAGAATCTAAACAAACAAGGTGGATATGTTCCAGGTATTCGTCCGGGTAAGAATACGGAACAATATCTAACAAAAATCTTGTATCGTTTGACCTTTGTAGGATCAATTTTCCTAGCAGCGATTGCAATCTTACCAGTTATCTTTACGAAGCTGGGAAATCTTCCTCCATCTGCACAGATTGGTGGAACGAGTATGTTAATCGTTGTCGGCGTTGCTTTAGAAACAATGAAGCAGCTAGAAAGCCAACTGGTAAAACGCCATTACAAAGGGTTTATCAAGCAGTGAGTAAGTGGGAAGTATTATCTTCCCTACATGCTCATGTACTCTGAGGGGGAACAAGGATGAACTTAATTTTAATGGGGCTTCCTGGTGCTGGTAAAGGTACACAAGCCGAACAGATTGTTGCCAAGTATAACATCCCTCACATCTCAACAGGAGATATGTTCCGTGCAGCTATGAAGGCTGAAACTGAAATGGGTTTACAAGCAAAATCTTTTATTGATAAAGGTGCACTTGTTCCAGATGAAGTTACAATCGGAATCGTTCGTGAACGTTTAAGTCAAGAAGACTGCGCAAAAGGCTTCTTACTAGACGGTTTCCCACGAACTGTTGCACAAGCATCAGCTCTTGAAGAGATTATGAAAGATCTTGGCAAAAAAATCGACTATGTTTTAAACATTAATGTGGATTCAGGGTTGTTATTAAAACGCCTTACAGGCCGTCGTATTTGTAAAGAGTGCGGTGCGACTTACCACTTAGAATTCAATGCGCCAGCAAAAGCTGACGTGTGCGATAAATGTGGTGGCGAATTATATCAACGCTCTGATGACAATGAAGAAACTGTAGCAAATCGTTTAGATGTAAATATTAAGCAAACAAAACCTTTGCTTGATTTCTACGAGGAGCTTGGTTACCTACAAAGCATTAATGGTGAGCAAGATATCAATAAAGTATTTGCTGATATCGATGTTCTCATCGGAGGCTTAGCGTAATGATAATCTGCAAAACTCCTCGCGAGATAGAAATCATGCGAGAAGCTGGCAGGATCGTTGCTTTAACTCATCAAGAGTTGAAACAGCACATTACTCCAGGAATTACAACGAAAGAGCTCGATCAAATAGCGGAAAAGACGATTCAAAAATATGGTGCTACGCCATCTTTTAAAGGATACAACGGATTTCCGGGGAGCATATGTGCTTCTGTAAATGAAGAGCTTGTACACGGAATTCCAGGGAAGCGCAAGCTCAAAGAGGGCGATATCATCAGTATCGATATTGGTGCGAAATACAATGGGTACCATGGCGATTCTGCATGGACGTATCCAGTTGGAAACATTTCTGAATCTGTTCAAAAGCTACTTGATGTCACAGAAAAATCGTTGTATCTTGGTCTAGAACAAGTAAAACCAGGCGAAAGATTATCAAATATCTCACATGCGGTTCAAACCCATGCTGAAGAGAATGGATTCTCGATCGTTAGGGAGTATGTTGGTCACGGAATCGGGCAAGACTTACATGAGGACCCTCAAATCCCGCACTATGGTCCACCAAATAGAGGCCCTAGATTAAAGCCGGGAATGGTCATCTGTGTTGAGCCGATGGTGAATCAAGGAAGACGATATGTAAAAACACTATCTGATGACTGGACAGTGGTAACGGTAGATGGTAAATGGTGTGCCCATTTTGAGCACACGATTGCTCTTACAGAAGCAGGATACGAAATCCTTACCACTTTATAAGTAGCTGGCTCTCCGGGATTTCAGAGCAGTGTAAAATGTTACTGATTTGAAGAAGGGAGAACTATTGAATGGCTAAAGATGATGTAATTGAAGTCGAAGGTACCGTTCTTGAAACGTTGCCAAATGCTATGTTCAAAGTAGAATTAGAGAATGGGCATGTCGTATTGGCTCACGTTTCTGGTAAAATCCGTATGAACTTCATTCGTATTTTACCAGGAGACAAAGTTACGGTAGAATTATCTCCGTACGATTTAAATCGTGGTCGTATTACGTACCGTTTTAAATAATATAGCACTCCGTAATCTTTAAGGAGGTTCGAGACATGAAAGTAAGACCGTCAGTTAAACCAATCTGCGAAAAATGTAAAGTTATTCGTAGACGTGGAAAAGTAATGGTTATTTGTGAAAACCCTAAACATAAACAAAAACAAGGTTAATCAGAAGGAGGTGCATTCGTAATGGCACGTATCGCAGGTGTAGATATTCCTCGAGACAAACGCGTTGTTATTTCTTTAACTTACGTATTCGGCATTGGTCGCACAACTGCTGAAAAAATTCTTGCTGAAGCAGGTATTTCTGAAGAAACACGAGTTCGTGATTTAACGGAAGACGAATTAGGACGTATCCGTGATATCATCGATCGTATTAAAGTTGAGGGAGACCTTCGTCGTGAAGTATCTCTTAACATTAAACGTCTAATGGAGATCGGTTCTTACCGTGGTCTTCGTCACCGTCGTGGCTTACCAGTTCGTGGTCAAAATTCTAAAAACAATGCTCGTACACGTAAAGGTCCACGTCGTACAGTAGCAAATAAAAAGAAATAATAAGTAAAGGAGGTTGAACTAACAATGGCACGTAAAACAAACACTCGTAAAAAACGTGTGAAAAAGAATATTGAAGCTGGTATAGCTCATATTCGTTCTACTTTCAACAACACAATCGTAACTCTTACAGATACTCACGGTAACGCACTTTCTTGGTCTAGTGCTGGTGCACTTGGTTTCCGTGGATCTCGTAAATCTACTCCATTCGCTGCGCAAATGGCTGCTGAAACTGCTGCTAAAGCTGCAATGGAACACGGTTTAAAAACTTTAGAGGTTACTGTTAAAGGTCCTGGTGCTGGTCGTGAAGCTGCAATTCGTGCTCTTCAAGCTGCAGGTCTAGAAGTAACAGCAATTAGAGATGTTACTCCAGTTCCTCATAATGGATGTCGTCCACCAAAACGTCGTCGTGTGTAATTTTTCTGTATAGAATTTTCCCTTTTGTCTATAATGGATATGATGCATTATCGAGAAATTTCGTACAGAAACATCGCTTGTTGTGCACAATCGGGAACTGCCTAAGGGGGACTTTCGGTTAGACAGGGGTTGTACCTTTGTTTAACCGGGGTTTCGACGTTTTGAAGGAGGGTTTAGTTAATGATTGAAATCGAAAAGCCGAAAATCGAAACGGTTGAACTTAACGAAGATGCTAAATATGGTAAATTCGTAATTGAACCGCTTGAGCGTGGATATGGTACTACGTTGGGTAACTCCTTACGTCGTATTCTTTTATCTTCACTCCCTGGTGCCGCTGTTACTGCTATCCAAATCGATGGCGTATTACATGAATTTTCAACAGTTGAGGGCGTAGTAGAAGACGTTACAACGATCATCTTAAACTTGAAAAAGTTAGCTCTTAAAATCTACTCTGAAGAAGAGAAGACGTTGGAAATTGATGTGCAGGGCGAAGGTATTGTCACAGCTGCTGATATTACTCACGATAGTGATGTAGAAATCTTAAATCCAGATTTACACATTGCAACGTTAGCAAAAGATGCGCATTTCCGCGTGCGTTTAACTGCAAAGCGTGGCCGTGGGTATACGCCAGCTGATGCAAATAAAAGCGAAGATCAACCAATAGGAGTAATTCCTATTGATTCTATTTATACTCCAGTATCACGTGTGACTTACCAAGTGGAAAAGACACGTGTCGGACAAGTGGCTAATTATGATAAGCTTACGCTTGATGTATGGACGGATGGAAGCATCGGGCCAAAAGAAGCTATCTCTTTAGGTGCCAAAATCTTAACTGAGCATTTAAATATCTTTGTTGGTTTAACTGATGAAGCACAAAATGCTGAGATTATGGTTGAGAAGGAAGAAGATCAAAAAGAGAAAGTTCTTGAGATGACTATCGAGGAACTAGATCTTTCTGTTCGTTCTTATAATTGCCTTAAACGTGCAGGAATTAATACTGTACAAGAGCTTGCGAACAAAACAGAAGAAGATATGATGAAAGTTCGTAACTTAGGACGTAAATCCTTAGAAGAAGTTAAACATAAACTTGAGGAATTAGGTTTAGGTTTACGTAAAGACGACTGAGGATTTAAACCCATCAACAAAGGAGGGAACTACGAATGGCATACAGAAAATTAGGCCGTACAAGTGCGCAACGTAAAGCTATGTTACGTGACTTAGCTACTGATTTAATTATCAACGAGCGCATCCAAACGACAGAAACTCGTGCAAAAGAACTTCGTTCTGTAGTGGAAAAAATGATCACTTTAGGTAAACGCGGAGATCTTCATGCTCGTCGTCAAGCAGCAGCTTTCATTCGCAATGAAGTAGCTAACGCTGAGACTGGTCAAGATGCACTTCAAAAATTATTCGCTGATGTAGCTCCACGCTATGCTGAGCGCCAAGGCGGATACACTCGTATTGCAAAAATTGGTCCACGTCGCGGAGACGCAGCACCAATGGTAATTATCGAGTTAGTATAATGATAATTAAAAGGGCAGGACAGTTCTTTTCAAGAAACTGGTCATGGCCCTTTTTTTTAAATATAAAAATAGGCTAACTTGGCGAAGGAAAGGGTGCCTTGTATTGAAAAAAGAGAAACTTCGGACAGAAAATATATCCTTTCAATATCCTGGGGCAGCCACTTATGCATTAAAAGATGTTTCATTTTCCTTATATGAGGGAGAATGGGTATCTGTTATTGGACAAAACGGTTCAGGGAAGTCTACACTTGCAAAATTATTGAATGGTTTGTTTTTGCCAGAAGCAGGAACTATTACAGTAAATGATACAATGGTTTTATCAGAGGAAACGGTATGGGATGTTCGAAAACAAATTGGGATGGTATTTCAAAACCCAGATAATCAATTTGTTGGAACGACAGTGCAAGACGACGTTGTTTTTGGCTTAGAGAATATCGGAATGCCAAGAGAACAGATGGTAGAAAGATTAGATCAGGCTCTCAAACTTGTCCGTATGGAAGATTTTCTTAATGATGAGCCTCATTCGTTATCTGGTGGGCAAAAGCAGCGAGTGGCAATAGCAGGCGTTTTAGCACTTCAGCCATCTATTTTAATATTAGATGAAGCAACGTCAATGCTAGACCCCCAAGGGAGACGTGAAGTAGTAGAAACGGTTAGACAACTTGTTAATCAAAAAGGTATTACCGTGTTATCAATTACGCACGATTTAGAAGAAGCGGCACAATCAGACCGTGTCATTATTTTAAATAAGGGAGAGATATTAGAGGAAGGGACTCCAGAACAAATTTTCAAATCCTCTCATATGCTCCAAGAAATTGGATTAGATGTACCATTTTCAGTGAAAATAGCAGAATTATTAAAAAGAAATGAAATTCTCTTGCAAAATACGCATCTTACAATGGAAAGCTTGGTGAACGAACTTTGGAGATTACATTCCAAAAAGTAGAACATCGTTATCAATATAAAACTCCATTTGAAAGACGCGCACTTTATGATGTAGACGTGTCGTTTCCAAGTGGGGGCTATTATGCCATTATCGGTCATACTGGTTCAGGTAAGTCGACGATGATTCAACATTTAAATGGTTTATTGCAGCCGACAAATGGCACAGTTCAAATTGGTGAACATTTCATTTCGGCAGGAAAGAAAGAAAAAAAGCTAAAGCCACTACGTAAAAAGGTAGGGGTTGTCTTTCAATTCCCAGAACATCAGTTGTTTGAAGAGACTGTGGAGAAAGATATTTGTTTCGGCCCTACTAATTTTGGGGTATCTGTAGAAGAAGCGAAGCAAAAGGCAAGAGAGGCAATTGAACTTGTAGGGTTAGAACCAGAACTGTTAACACGTTCACCGTTTGAGTTAAGTGGTGGGCAAATGAGGCGTGTTGCGATAGCGGGCGTATTGGCGATGGAACCCGAAGTGCTTGTATTAGATGAACCTACAGCAGGACTAGATCCAAAAGGGCAGAATGAACTTATGGAGATGTTTTATAAGCTTCATAAGGAGAAAGGTCTTACGGTTATCCTTGTAACGCATAATATGGAGGATGCTGCTAAGTATGCGGAGCAGATTGTGGTCATGCATAAAGGAACGGTCTTTTTGCAAGGAAGTGCAGAGGAAGTATTTTCACATGCTGATGAATTAGAGAAAATCGGCGTGGATCTTCCTATGTCTTTAAAGTATAAACGTGCAATTGAAGAGAAGTTTGGCATTTCAATCCCAAAGGCTACCTTATCTTTAGAGGATCTTACTCATGAAGTTGTGCAGGTGTTACGAAAAGGTGGTCATGAATCATGCAGCAGTTGATTATTGGAAGGTATATTCCAGGGAATTCTCTTATTCATCAACTTGATCCACGTACGAAGCTGCTGATTGTCTTTTTATATGTATTTGTTGTTTTCTTAGCAAATAATGCGATTTCATATGGATTTTTATTTTTATATGCACTCATTGCTTTATTTTTTGCAAAAGTGCCGATTCGTTATGTACTTTCGGGCTTAAAACCAATTCTATGGATTTTTCTTTTTACATTTTTCCTGCATATTTTTACAAATAAAGAAGGGGAAGTACTATTCCAGCTTGGTTGGTTTTCGATACATGAAAAAGGATTAGAGCAAGGGATATACATTTCTATACGATTCTTCGTTATTATTTTAATGACGACATTATTAACGTTAACGACGACACCTATTGAGATTACAGATGGTTTGGAGACGTTATTAAAGCCGTTGAAGCGTATAAAAGTTCCTGTTCATGAAATCGCATTAATGATGTCAATTTCTCTTCGTTTTATTCCAACATTAATGGATGAAACGAGTAAAATAATGAAGGCACAATCGTCACGTGGTATTGATTTCGCAGGAGGACCGATAAAAGATAGGATGAAAGCCATTATCTCCCTACTCGTTCCTCTATTTATCAGTGCTTTTAAGCGTGCTGAGGACTTAGCAATTGCTATGGAAGCTCGTGGGTATCAAAGTGGCGAAGGACGTACTAAATTTAGGCAACTACGCTGGAAAACAAGTGATACAGTAACGATTATAAGCTTACTTTGTTTAGCTTGTATTTTGGCATGGGTGCGATCGTAATGGAGAATAGAGAAATGGATAGAATAAAATGTACGGTTGCATATGATGGCATGCATTTTTGTGGTTATCAAATTCAGCCGCAGCATCGTACTGTTCAACAAGAAATAGAGAAAGCTTTACAGAAATTGCATAAAGGAGAGCTTGTTCGTGTTCAAGCATCGGGCAGAACGGATTCTACTGTTCATGCTAAAGGACAAGTGATACACTTTGATACACCGTTGTCTCTTGAAGAGTGGCAATGGAGTAATGCATTGAACACAATGTTGCCAGATGATATTGTTATCAGGCAGGTAGAGAAAAAAACAGAAGAATTTCATGCGCGTTACGGTGTTGAGAGAAAAGAATATCGTTATCGTGTATTATTATCAAAGACTGCGGATGTATTCCGTAGAAATTACGTATATCAATATCCATATCCACTCGAAATAAACTCTATAAGAAAAGCAATCCCTTATTTTATTGGAACGCATGATTTCACTTCTTTTTGTTCGGCAAAAACTGACAAAAAAGATAAAGTGAGAACAATTTATGAAATTGAGCTAATTGAGCAAGACGATGAATTGATTTTTCGTTTTGTAGGTAATGGATTTTTATATAATATGGTCAGAATTATTGTTGGTACGTTACTGAGCGTAGGGCAAGGAAAGCTTGATCCGGATAGCATTCCAGAGATTCTAGCGAAACAAAATCGTCAGTTTGCTGGAAAGATGGCTCCTGGTCATGGGCTTTACTTATGGCACGTAAACTATAACAACTAATCCTGGTGTAACATTTGCTTGACATTAGAAACTCAAAAGTATATCATAACATATGGTATTGTTTCTAAAACCACGATTAGCCCCGGAAGGAAATCGTGTTTAAGATAAACAATAGATTTTTTCTATGGAAAAGATAACGAGGAGGGAAACACATGCGTACGACTTTTATGGCAAAAGCTAACGAAGTTGAGCGTAAATGGTATGTGGTTGATGCTGAAGGTCAAACTTTAGGTCGCCTTGCTAGTGAAGTAGCATCCATTTTACGCGGTAAAAACAAACCTACATTTACACCACACGTTGACACGGGTGATCATGTAATTATTATTAACGCTGAAAAAATTCATTTAACAGGTAATAAATTAAACGATAAAATTTACTACCGTCACACTAACCACCCAGGTGGACTTAAACAAAGAACAGCTCTAGAAATGCGTACAAACTACCCTGTACAAATGTTAGAGCTTGCAATTAAAGGCATGCTTCCAAAAGGACGCTTAGGCCGTCAAGTTTCTAAGAAACTAAACGTGTATGCTGGAGCAGAGCATCCACACCAAGCACAAAAACCAGAAGTTTACGAACTTCGCGGATAATTAATTAAAGGAGGGCTTACTTTGGCACAGGTTCAATACTATGGCACTGGACGTCGTAAGAGTTCAGTAGCGCGCGTACGCCTAGTTCCAGGCGAAGGACGCGTTATCATTAACGGTCGTGATTTTGAAAACTATATCCCATTTGCTGCATTACGTGAAGTAGTGAAACAACCTCTAGTTGCAACAGAAACTTTAGGTAACTACGATGTACTTGTAAACGTAAATGGTGGTGGATACACTGGTCAAGCTGGTGCTATTCGTCACGGTATTTCTCGCGCTTTATTAAAAGCTGATCCAGAATACCGTCTAACACTAAAACGTGCAGGTCTATTAACTCGTGATGCACGTATGAAAGAGCGTAAAAAATACGGTCTTAAAGGCGCACGTCGTGCACCTCAGTTCTCAAAACGTTAATTTTTGCGAACTACAAACCCCAACCATTTTGGTTGGGGTTTTTTTATGTTTCATTCCTCATTTGGAATTTTTGTAGTTTGGAATATTTTAGTGCTGCCCTCTCGCGTATGCTTCTTCTTTAGAAGTTTAGACTAATACGTATTAGGGAGGTTTATAAGTACTATGAATGTCATTGTCAGCTTACAAGAAAAACAAAAAGAAAAGCAGTTGAAATATGAACGGAAGATGCTGCGGGAATTATCATTAAAAACATTACGTTCAAATATTAGAGATGCCTTTCAGATGCAGGAACTTCATCGGCAGTATGAAGATTACTGTATTGAATTAGGGATAGAATCGTATTTATTAGGAGCGAGATACAGTAAGTTTGGTTATTATGGTGAATCATTCTTTGATGTGAAATATAGAGCTTTAGAAGAAGAGCAACAATTAACGGAAACACTATTTCAATTTTTAGCGAGCATGACTATGCGTGAAATTAAGTTACAAGATGAGGAATTGCTTTTTGAATCTTGCCAGCAGTTTATCGGCTTATGGTGGCAGGAAGGATATGAAAAAGGTGAAAGAAGATATCGATTAAAGCTTCATTAAGACAAGCATAAACTTTCCTCTTGTCCCATATAAGTAATTAGAGGGACTAGCTGGAGGAGGAAAGGTATGAAGAGAATTCGAATTATCTCTTTTGCACTCGCTGCGGTTGTTTTGTTTTTTTTAGTCAAACAAGAGTTTCAAATTACAAAATCGTGGCGAGCTTGGAATTTACCCTTATCAGGGAAAGTAATTGTATTAGATGCTGGGCATGGTGGACCTGACGGAGGGGCAGTTGGTGGAAAGGATATTGTAGAAAAGGATATTACGCTTGAGATTACAAAGAAGGTGCAAGATTATTTACAAGAGCAAGGTGCGCTAGTTATTTTAACGAGAGATGGAGATTATGATTTAGCTCAGAAAGATACAAAATCATATAGTAGACGTAAAGCAGAGGATTTAAAAAAGCGTGTAGAGATTATTAATAAACCTGATGTAGACTTTTTTGCGAGTATTCATTTAAACGCTTTAACTAGTAGTGGATCGAAAGGCGCACAAACGTTCTATTACCGTTCTTCAATTGAAAATGAACGTGCTGCAAAATTTATACAAGCTGAATTGAGAACGAGTTTAGAGAATACGAATCGTTCTGCTAAAACAATTTCTCATGTGTATTTATTAAAGTATGCGAAAACACCAGGCGCTTTAATTGAAGCTGGCTTTTTATCGAATGTAAATGAAAGGTATATGTTAAATTCGGAGAAATATCAGCAAAAGGTAGCGGCTGCAGTATATCGTGGTATATTACGTTATTTCACCGAAAAAGGAAATCCTCCAGAATAAGGAGGATTTTTTGCGTTTCTCTCGTTAACGAAGTTTTCCGAAAATATGTTATACTGGAAATGTAAACGCATTTATTTTGAGAATAAAGAGAGACATTAAATTAACATTACGTTATTTTTCATACAGGGGGCTGGGCTAATTATGGTAACGAAAGAGCAAGTAGTGGAAGCGTTAGAAGGGATTGTAGATCCGTTTTTACATAAAACGTTAAAAGAAACAGGGGCAATTAAAGAGGTAACAGTTAAGCCTGAGAAGGAACATGTAAGTGTTAAAATTGCAATCGTAAAAACCGGTACAGCGGAACAAATGCAATTGCAATCTGGAATTGTAAAGTTAGTAAAAGAACTAGGAGCAGCAACAGTAGGGCTTCGCTTTGCAGAATTTACAGAAGAGGAATTATCTCAGTTTGCACCAGAACAGGAAGAAGAGCAAACAGAATCTTTATTGTCACCAAATTCAAAAACGACATTTTTAGCAGTGGCGAGTGGAAAAGGTGGAGTCGGAAAATCAACAGTTTCTGTTAACCTTGCTATTGCTTTAGCTCGTCTAGGGAAAAAGGTTGGTATCATTGATGCCGATATTTATGGGTTTAGTGTACCGGATATGATGGGGATAGAAAAACGTCCTGTTGTAAGAGGAGATAGAATCATCCCAGTGGAACGTCTAGGTGTAAAGGTAATCTCAATGGGGTTCTTTGTAGAGGATAATGCACCGGTTATTTGGAGAGGACCTATGCTTGGGAAAATGTTAAATCATTTCTTTACAGAAGTAGAGTGGGGCGATTTAGACTATTTAGTTTTAGATTTACCACCGGGTACAGGTGATGTTGCGCTAGACTTACATTCAATGTTGCCGGCTTGTAAAGAGATTATTGTAACAACACCACATCCAACAGCGGCATTTGTAGCAGCGCGTGCTGGAGCTATGGCTTTACGTACAGAACATAGTATTCTTGGGGTTGTTGAAAATATGGCGTATTTTGAAAGCAAAACAACTGGTGAAAAAGAATATGTGTTTGGAAGAGGTGGAGGAGATAAATTAGCTACAGAACTTCAAACGGAAGTAATTGGCCGAATCCCGCTTCAACAACCTGATTGGAATAAAGAAGACTTTGCGCCGTCAGTATACGAGGATACACATACGACAGGTCTTATTTATCGCACGATAGCTGAGACAGTAATTGATAAAACAGCTGTTGCGCAAAAATAAAATAATAATGAGTGGACGATACATATATTGTCCACTCATTACTATAACTATAATTACTGCTGTTCCTTTTTACCGTCTTGAGAACCACCTTCACCGCCTGCTTCTTTTTTATCAGAACCACTTTTTTCAGCCTTTTGTACACCTTTACTAATAATATCTATCATCTTAGCTTGGAAGAGTGGGCTTTCGGCAGTTTCTGTTAGTACTTGTTGTAAATATTGGCGGTATTCTTTGCTCTTCATCGTTTGTAGCATCATTTTTTCTACTTCAGGGTTTTTCATAATTTCTATAACGCCTGCTTGGTATTCGGGGTCTTTTAGTAATGTTTTCATTAAGGTTGTTTGTTCTTTTCCCATACTTTTAGCGAATTTCGATGAGAATTCAGGGTCTTTAAAGAGCTTTTCCCAGAATTGTTGCCCTTTGTCGGATACCATTGCATCTTCAATTGTTTTCTTTACTACTGTTTCATCTAGTATGAGTGCTTGTTTCATTTTTTCATCAGTTAACACATCTTGAATGGCTTTCTTACCTTGATCAGTTTTTAAAATATCAACAATCATTTTCTTCGTTTGATCATAATCAAGTTCGGACTTTGCTTCTTTTTCTTGTGCACATGCTACAAGTACAAAAAATAGAAAAGAAGAAGTCAAAACGAGCAGCATCCGTTTCATAAGTTGGAACTCCTTTCAGCACAGTTCTCTCTTTTTAATATAAATATCTTTAAGGAATTTATACATGAACATGGCTAGCTTTTTGAAATTGTCATTGATACAATTTAATTAGAAATATAAGGATAATGGGGGATGTGTTGTGAATAGCCGCAAGTGGGTACGACTATTTTTTACGACGTTGTTTCTTGGTGGGATTAGTACGGTCATTATTGGGTTTGTTTTAGAGTGGGACAAGTACGTTAAATTTTTTCAAAATTTCGACGGAAAGGAGATTTTAGCAGTTTCCTTCTGGTTGATGGGCGTAGGATTCATTTTTAGTGTTATTAGTCAAATGGGGTTCTTTGCCTATTTAACAATCCATCGTTTTGGGTTAGGGATGTTCAGGTCACCTTCTTTATGGAATACAGTGCAGCTCTTCTTTATTGCATTCGTTTTATTTGATTTCGTGTATTTAAGATCTGTATTGATTGCAAATGGGGAAGTTTCATTAGGAAATAACATACTTGTTGCAGGTGTATTATTTGTGTTTGGGGCCATTGTTGCTTATATAAAAAGTAAAGAAACGAACAAAAAGGCATTCGTGCCCGCTTTGTTCTTTATGGTTGTTGTAACAATTCTTGAGTGGGTACCAGCTCTTCGGATTAATGATACAGATTGGTTATATTTAATGGTGATACCACTCTTATTATGTAATGCATATCAGTTACTTATATTACATCGTTTAATTGGAAAGACGAGTAAGTCGGTCTAATAAAGAGAGTTTTTACGCAGGGGAGTTGTATGAAGGGAAAAAGCTCTACTACCTAAATGAAAGGTAGTAGAGCTTTTTGTGTGTAAAAATTATTGTACATCTTCACTTTTCGTACTTGTGTTGGAAATAAGTTGTGATACGGATATTTGTTCATAGCCGTCACTCTTTAATTTTTGCAAAAGCAGTGGTAAAGCTTTATTTGTTTGAAGGGCAGAATCGGATGCATGTAATAAGACGATATCTCCACCTTTTAAATTATTAGAGACGGTGGAAACGATATTGTTTACGCCAGGGTTTTTCCAGTCGTTTGAGTTATTACTCCAATGAACGACAGTGTATCCGAGTGATTCTGCTATTTTAAGTGTTGCTTTGTTAAAGTCTCCACTAGGTGGACGTAATAGTTTGATTTGTTTCACACCGAGTTTTGTAAACACGTCTTGTGCTCGCAAAAGATCTCTTCGTATTTCATTTGTCTCTAGAGAAGTGTAGGACGTGTAATTGTACCCCATACTACCGATTTCATGTCCATCTTTTATGATGCGCTCAACAACATCAGGGTGTCTTTCTGCCCATGCAGCAGAAAGGAAGAAAGTTGCATTCTTAATATCTCTTTCTTTAAGTGTATCAAGGATTGGAATTGCTTTTTTGTCTCCCCAACTAATATCAAACGTAAATGCAACTTGTTTTTTTGAGGTATCGCCTTTGTAAATGACTTTAGGTCCTGTAGCAGTTGAAAAAGCGGATTCGTGTGAATATGTTTTCAAAAAGAGTAGCCATGCTGTAAATAAGGAAAGTATCACTATTAAGCTAATGTGTTTAAAGTTTCTTTTACTCGTAATAAAAAAGAAAAACATAATATTACGCCCCTTTGTCCAATCCTTTTCAGTTACATATATGCTGTAAATATAAAAAAGAGAACAAGGGATTAATATCGTAAGTAGTGGATATAATGGATGATAGGATTTTGTTAAATAAAAATGAGCAGAACGTTTATTGCTCTGTAAGAAATGACTGAGGTGATGAGTTGCTTGGATTTATGTTGACGAAAGAAGAGAAAAAAGAAATGGAATACATATTGAAGAGAGAGTTAGAAGAACTTTTATTTGATTTTGAAGATGAACGTATTCATGACGTTGTAAAAAAAGCGATGGAAGAGAGATATAAAATCATTTTTTGTTTGTTTCGAAGAGTTGCTAATGCAGAGGAATGTATTCGTTATGTAAGAAAAAGAACTTTTTATTAAAAAGTGTTGACGTTAATAGTTATTATATGATAAATTAATAACCGTCGCTGATGCGGAAACGTAGAAAACGACAAAAAAGAAATTGAAAAACTTAGTTGACATCGAAAAACGAAGATGTTAACATAAGGAAGTCGCAAATGAGCGACTAAGTAGTTCTTTGAAAACTGA